>JAAELU010000371.1 GCA_024226255.1 bacterium
GCCGTTCTCTGGAGTGGTGAGTTGGTCGGCGATGGCTTGAGCGGCTTTGTCGTCGCTTCGTTGTCCTTTGTGGGCGTAGACCTTGGCGAGGGTTTCTACGTTGTCGCCGATTCGTGCGGCTACGGCTGGTAGGGGTTCGCCGGAGTCGAGTTGGGTGCTGGCAAACCAGTGGCGGAGATCGTGTAGCCGGACGCCGGTTGCTTCTGGAACTCGGTCGGTGATTCGCCGAAACGCTTGTGTCAACCGGTTCGGCGGGATCGGCGTGGCTCCGCTCGGATCTTTGAGCAGGTCGGCCAAGACGAAGGCGTTGTGCGTCATGCCGGATCGGACCTCTGCGATGTAGTCGTTCTGATCCGCCCGATGCTCTCGTAGCTGCTCGATTGTTTCCTGATCGATAGCGACTTCTCGTATTTGGTGGCTCTTGGGGTCCTTGTGTTGGAGTTCACCGCTGGCGAGATGAGCGACCGCTTCTCGGATGGTCAGTCGGCCCAGGTCAAGGTCGACCGCATTCCATCGGAGTCCGCAGATCTCGCCTCGCCTGGCCCCAGTAGTTGCCAATAGTCGGAAGGCGAGATAGTTCTCGGGGTTCCGGCTTGCCTCGGCCTTTCGAAGGATGGCGGCCACAGTCTCCGACGTAGGAATCCTGCGGGGCATCCTGGGCACGGATGGGGGAGTGGCCAGTCGAATGGTGTTGGTCGGTGCCCAGTCCCAGGCCATGCCTTGCTGGTAGGCGGCTCCCATGAGGGCGTGATAGCGCTGGACGGTGGCGGGGGAGAGGCCACGCTTCGCTAGTCGGTCGTAGAAGTCGTCAACGGTCTTGACGGTCACCTTCTTGAGTGGCTGGTCTCCGAGTGGGTCTTTGGCGATGGCTCGGGCGATGGAGCGGTA
>JAAELU010000372.1 GCA_024226255.1 bacterium
CCAAGCATCTTGTGGGCGCTGAATGCCAGGAAGTCGACGTCCAGCTGGGAGACGTCGGTTGCGGTGTGAGGCACCGATTGCGCCCCGTCCATCACAACAATGGCGCCCACCGCCCGGGCGGCTGCTGTGATTTTGGCGATCGGTCCGATGGCACCGGTGACGTTGGACATGCCGGAGATACCGACGATCTTGGTGCGGTCGTCGATGACCTTCTCGAGCTCCGCGGTGTCGACCGTCAGGTCATCGTTTAGTTCGAGGTAGGCCAACTCGGCGCCGGTCAGCTGCGTTATCAGCTGCCAGGGCACGATGTTGGAGTGGTGCTCCTGGACAGTGATGACGATCCGGTCACCCTCCGAGAGACGGCGCAGGCCCCAGCCGTATGCGACGAGGTTGATCGAGGCCGAGGTACCCCGCGTGAAGACCACTTCGTTGGGCGAAGCCGCTCCGATGAACTCGGCCACCTTGGTGCGTCCGCCCTCGTAGGCGACGGTGGCTTCGTGGGCCAGCGTGTGGGCGCCACGGTGGACGTTGGCGTTGGTGTTCTCGTAATAGTCCGAGATCGCCTTGATGACCGATTGCGGTTTTTGCGTGGTGGCCGCTGAGTCGAGGTAGGCCAGCCGGTGCCCGTTGATCTCGCGACCCAAGATTGGGAAGTCTTCGATCAGGTGGGCGAGCGAGCTCATGGCGCGTTCGCCTCGACCCGGTAGTCGTCGTAGCCCTGCTCTTCGATCCGCACTGCCAGTTCGGGGCCGCCCGACTGGATGATCCGGCCGTCGACAAAGATGTGGACGATGTCGGGTGTGATGTAGTCGAGCATCCGCTGGTAGTGGGTGATGATCAGGAAGCCCCGCTCGTCGGTGGCCACCTTCTTGACGCCTTCGGCCACGGTGCGTAGAGCATCGATGTCGAGTCCGCTGTCAGTCTCATCGAGGACCGCCAGCTCGGGCTCGAGCACTGCCATCTGGAGGATCTCGTTGCGTTTGCGCTCTCCACCGGAGAAGCCTTCGTTGAGGTAGCGATCGGCGAACGAGCCATCGAGGCCGAGCTCCTTCATCACATCCATCACCTTGAGACGCAGCTCGAGGACGGTGTACTCCGTGCCCGTGCGGTTGGACAACGCTGCACGGAGGAAGTTGACGACCGTAACGCCCGGGATCTCCTCGGGGTATTGGAAGCCGAGGAACATGCCCGCTTGGCCCCGCTCGTGCGGCTTCCAGTCGGCAATGTCATCACCCTTGTAAAGGATGCATCCGGCCGTCACCGTGTAGTCGGGATGGCCCAGCATCACGTTTGCGAGCGTGGACTTGCCCGATCCGTTGGGACCCATCAATGCATGGATTTCACCGGCGTTGATTGTCAGGTTCAAGCCTTTGACGATCTCGGTATCGCCGGCGGACACGTGCAGGTTCTCAATGGAAAGCAAGGGGATAGAAGACATATCGAAAGATTAACACTACGGGTATAGAAGAAATTCTCCTGCCTCGCTGAACTGTCGGGATCGGCCTCGAACAAGGGGAATCGAGCCAAACCACGACACGAGTAGGCTTCCCTCGGCTCGCTGGAGAGGAGGGCAACCGTGACACGATTCAGCCGGCTGGCAATGCCATTTCTTCCGGCACTGTTGGTGGTTGTGCTCCTGGTCGGCTGGCCCGGCGGCAATGTCGGAGGCTACGTCGCCTTCCTCGTCATGCTGGTCGCTCCGGGTTGGTTGGTGTGGCGAATCCTCCCCGATCGGGTGCTCGATTGGGACGACCCGGTCGCGCTACCAGCCCTCTGGTTAGTTCTCTCTTTCACGCTGATGAGTCCCGCTGTTGGTGGACTGGTGTACTTCGGCTGGAGCGTTTTTGCGGTCGAGTGGTATCTCTTGCTCGTCCTCCTGGGGCTGGGTGTGGCCCAGGCTTTCGTGCCACAACGCCGCACCGCGGGCCCATTCGATGCTGCCACCGCAGCAGTTCTTGTGGTTTCAGCCGCGGTCGCCTCTTGGCGCACGCTGATTTGGCGTGTGGGAATCGATGACGACACCTACATCGGCTACCTGCGGGCATTCCTGGCCACCGATAGCTATCCCGTGACCAACCCGTTCATGTCAGGCGACATCCCCCTGGCGCCGCGCTGGCGACTCGACGCCTGGACCGGCACCACCGGTGTGCTTTCGCATCTCGGTAACGTCGATCCGGAGCTGTTCTTTCGCGAGATCCTGCCCGGAATCATGGTGCTATTTGTGGGCTCTGCACTGTTCGTCTTGGTCAAAGCACTGTCTAGCAACCGAACTCTGAGCCACGTTGCAGGTGTCGCCGCACTGGTGATTCCACTGATAACGAGCAGCACCAGATTCCGCAGCATCGGGTACAACAAATTCACCGGGTTATTTGTGTTCTTGCCCGTTGTGGCGGCCCTCATGATCTATGTCTATCGAGGAAACCGTCGGTGGACTGCCGGGCTCGCCGCGGCAACATTTTGGGGGGCGATGTTCGTCCACCCGGTACCTGCGCTTTGGATCGCCGGTCTGTTGGTCGCATTCGTTGCGATCGACAGCTACGTCGCGAGAAAGGTGACTTGGCCGGTCGTCGGCCTGGTCGGCGCCGCCATGGTTCCAATGATTCTCACCGCCTTCTTGGTCTCGTCGACGGCGGAGCAGTTCGGTGTGCGGCTTGGCGACGTCGACGAGCTATCTCAGATAGCGACGCCCGCTTTTGAGGTTGGGCCGCTAACGATCTGGGAACCTCTCCCCGAAGGCAACATCGTCGGTACCGCTCCGGATGGGATCGAAGAGCTGTTCGTTCTCGGCCACATGAACGGTGGTGGACCCCGGATCATGTTCCTGGAGAATGGAATGCCGGTTGCCCATTGGCGGAACCTCTTTGGCCAGCCGGGCGACCTGCTTGTTGGGCTGGCACTCTTGATCATTCTGTTTGGCCGATACCGTGACGATCTGGCGTTGTGGGTCGTTGCCGCAACGGCGGTCTCCGTCTCCGTCTTCCTCTTGCCGCCTGTTGCGATGATCGTCGCTCGATTCATTACGCCCTGGCAGCTGTGGAGGTTCTCGTGGCTCATGCCCGCGGCTCTGGCCACGGTGTGGCTCCTGGGCGTCTGGCTGCCCCGCGCCCGGTTCAAGGCCGTGGCCGGCGCAATAGTTGTGTTCACACTTGGTCTTACCTTCTATGCAGCGGAACCCAGGTTCACCTTCCCGACGGAGCCATCCCGCTCCCACGAGCGCCTCCAGGCTTTGATCGAGGAGGTGGCCGAATACGAGGGCGTCTTCATCGATGGATCGGAATTGAGAAGCCAGGCCAGTGTGCAGTTGGAGGGTTACCAAGCCGTGGCATTCGCCGGTTTCACGCACATGTCGAATGGATTCCCCTCGTCGAGGCGGGATGAAGCCTTCGCCAGGCTGCGCGACGTGAGGTTCTTCTTCCGCGAGAACGCCACAACGGCTGACCGGATCGCCATTCTCGAGCAACACAACGTGGACTACGTGATCGTTGATGAGGCAAGGCTCGGGCGATTCGACTTCGAGGCGCTCGGGCTCGAGCACATCGACGACATCGGGGAGGATCTGGTCCTGTTTCGGCGGTAAGCGCTGGGCGGTTGGCGAAGCCCGCGGGGAGGTGGAAACCCCAAGCGCAGCGGGTAGCAACACGGCGCTGTAGCGACCGTGTGCTACCGTCTCGGAGTTCCCCCGCCCTCAATGAGAACGTGAAAATGGCCTATATTTCGCGCACCGTCGCCATCGTGGGCTTTGGTCGCTCAGGCACAACTTGGCTGTCGGACATTGTCTCCAAAGCTTCGGGCCAGGCGCTGCTCTTTGAGCCGTGGCACCCCGAGGTGCTGGAACAGTCGAAGCAGCTTGCTTACCGCACTTCGTACAGCGATGCCGAGACTTCCCATCTCGCGGGATTCCTGACGAATGCGCTCGACAAGGGCCAACCAGTGCCCTGGTTGCTGCGCAACCACTTGCCAACCGCGGTGCATGAAGCCGAAGCCCCGCTGACAGCAGAGATTTGGCAGCAAGTTGGCATCCTCGGGTTCAAGACCATTCGGGCCACCATGATGCCGGACTGGATCATCAACAACATCGCGCGCCGGATGCTGTTTGTTGTGCGTAACCCGCTGGCAGTCGTTTCCTCGATCGTTCGTCGCACCAACTTCTGGGAGTACGGCTGGCCAGATACCTACGACATCTTCATGGCCAATACCTTTGCCGGGGAATCCGCTGACATTGCCGGGGTTCACGAGACTCTCAAGGCGCGGCCGGCACCAACGACGGATCTGGAGAAGGTTGCGCTGATGTGGGCGGTCACCCACGCAGTCGCGGTACCTCGCCTCGAACGTGCCCACGTTCCGATCCTGTATTACGAGGATTTGTACCGCCAGCCATTCGAATGGGCACGCAAGGTTCTCGATGTGCTTGGCATGGAAGAGAGAGGGATTCTCCCGACCTACCTGTTCACTCCGGCAATGACGACGATGCGCACTCTTCACGGGAAGGGTGGGCTGCAGACAGCCAGCGGCGAGCGGGTGCCCGCCGACTTTTTCTGGCGGGACACGCTCTCCGAAGACGAGCAAGCCACGGTGCTGCGCATCGTCGACGAATTTGGAGTGCAGCTCTACTCGGCCGAGGCAGCCCGACTCCGTGCAACCACCTCCTAGCGACAGCGGCTCCGTGGGGTCCCGAGGTGCCAAGCGCACGTCTTGGGTGGTGCTGTCGGTATTCGGGGTCATTCTCTTCGTACTGGTGATCTACCTCGCCGGGGCCGATCGAGTCGATGCGATATTCGGCGCCAAGCCGGGCTGGATCGCGGCCGCCTTTGCTTCTGGTCTCGCCGTTACGGTGTCCAGTGCGTTCCGCTGGGGATACATCGCCAATGCGCTTGCGGAGAGCCGGCCGCTGAGTTGGCTTCAATACTGGGCGTCGCTCCTCACGAGCCGGGTCCTCGGCCTCTTCGTGCCGCGCAACGCCAGTGACCTGGGCGTGAGGTTCGTGGCGCTGACCGGCCTCGGTCGGACCACGCCCGAGGTAGCTGCCGCCTCAGTTGCCCTTGACCAGATGTTCGACATAGCCCTGCTCGGCGTGTGGTTGATTCCCAGTCTGCTGCTGCTGAGCGGTACCGGTGGCCGGTGGGCCTGGGCGCTGGTCCCGGCTGTCGTTGTCGTAGCGCCACTGATCATGTTTCGTCTCGGCCCAGCACTGCGGTGGGTTGCGGCGGCGCTGTCACGGGCAACCGCACGTTGGGGCGAACGGCACGGCAAACTCGGCCAGTTCTTTGCGAGGCGTTCGGAGGGACTGCGGCGACTCGCCAACGTGCAGCATTTCACGCGGCGCCAGAGCCTGGCGATCGCGATCGTGACGTTTGTCCGATATGGACTGAATGCGGTGATGTTCTGGACGATCGCCCAGGCGCTTGGCTTGTCGATCGACTTGTGGACCTTTGTTCTGGTCGGTTCCGCCGTACAGCTCTCACTCGTCGTTGCTTTCACGCCAGGGGGGCTCGGCATCATGGACCTCGGATTTGTTGGTTTGCTCGCGCTCGGAGGGATCCCGTCGGAAACCGTGGCGGCATTCATAGTTGGACAGCGGGCTTTTCAATACACGTTCTTTCCCCTCATGGCCGGTGTCAGCTACCTGGCAACCATGAGGAACTCGATCGGTTCGACGCCAGGCCAGTCGCTACGCTCACCCGACGGTGGGACATAGTCAGATGGGCTGCTTTCGATGATCGATACTCCTCTCAAGGTTCTGTACATCCTCGGTTCCGGTCGAAACGGCAGCACGGTTTTGGCAGACGCGCTCGGGACGGCACCCGGCATGGAGAATGTCGGCGAAATCCACTGGATCTGGGACCG
Organism: bacterium; assembly: GCA_024226255.1. GTDB lineage: Bacteria > Actinomycetota > Acidimicrobiia > Spongiisociales > UBA5794 > JAHEJX01. The sequence goes on from JAAELU010000372.1 coordinate 5,845, forward strand.
GGGCGCCGGCGAGAATCGGCCGTGTGGATGCGGAGAGCCATTTGCCGACTGCGTCTTTTGGCAGGGGGTTCTCAGCGACATCGCCGCCGTGGCCCCGCAACCGGCTGCAGAGCGGGCCAAAGTTCGCTACGCCACCCTGGAGGGACTGGCGCCCCTGCGCCTTCTCGGCCGCCGTTGGGCGAATCGGATCCGTCCCCGGCAACGCGAATATCTCGAGCTGACCCGGCGGCTCTACCTGGCGACGGCACAGGCGGCCGAAGCTGAGGTCATTGTCGATTCGTCGAAGCGGCCCGTGTACGGCCAGGCCATCACGCGCCTCGAAGATCTCGACGTCCATATTGTCCACCTTGTCCGCGATGCGCGGGCCGTGGCGTTCTCGTGGCGACGCAAGAAACGCAATCCAGATCGTCCCGATGGTGGTTATATGGCTCGCTACCCGGCCTGGAAGTCGGCGGTCGGCTGGGCCGTGTGGAACGCCATGGGTGAACTGCTTCGGTGGCGGCGCAAGGACAGATTCTTGCAAGTGCGTTATGAGGACTTCATTCGTGATCCGCAAGGTGTTTTGGAATCGATTGGCGAATTCATCGGGCTCGAGGCGACCGCCGCGCTGTCGGGTGTTCAAGAGCTGATGCTCAGCTCCAACCACTCCATCTCAGGAAACCCGAGCAAGTTCGAGAAGGGCGCGATCAAGCTCCGCGAGGACAGGGAGTGGGCGGCGTCCATGGAGGCCAAGGACTTCTGGACGACCACGCTGCTGACATGGCCATTGCTCCTCAGATATCGATACCCATTGGGCAAAGGCCACTAGGTCGGCCAGCCCAACATTTCGGGTTCAGGACCGCAGCCAGACCCGCAAAATGGTCCCAAGGAATCCCAGCGGATAGCCGAGTCGGGGAGGCTTCTTGCTCTCACCGTGCGTGCGGGTGCGGATGTGGACCGGGACTTCGACCATCCGAAGTCCCTTCATGGCCGCTTCCATGATGATCTCTGGGCCGTTGAACACATCCTCGCGCAGATCCATTAGAGCCAGCTTTTCGGCCTTGATGGCACGGAAGCCGTTGGTGCAATCGGTTATTTCGGTGCCACCGAGGACGTTGATTACCTTGGTGAACATCCGTATGCCGTAGTCGCGGGCGCCGCCGGAATCGTCATACTCGCCGAGGAATCGTGAACCCTGCACATAGTCGGCCTCGCCGCTCATGATCGGATCCAGCAGCAGCTTGAGCTGATCGGAGCGGTGTTGTCCGTCGGCATCCATCGTGATGATGATGTCGGCGCCACGCTCGAGGGCGATGGCAAATCCCGTGCGGAGGGCGTCGGCCTGGCCTCGGTTGACGCCGTGTGTCGCCACGGAGTAGCCGGCGCGCCGGACGATTACTTCGGTGTCGTCGTCGCTGCCGTCAACCACGATGATTGGGTCGAGCGAGTACCCCGCAACCTCACCCGGCAGATCCTTGAGTACTCCACCAATCGCCTCCTCTTCGTTGAAGGCGGCGATAACCACGGCGGCGGTGTCGTCGTGCCCTGGTCGCTCGTTTTCGCTGTGGAAGGACTTGACCGCGCTTCGGCGGATGAGCAAGCCGAAGCGTTGTTCGAGGAAGTTGAGCCGAGAACGGGTCCGCAGTTGCAGCGAACCGAGGATCACGACGGCGAGTACCAATGTTGCCGAAAGCCGATTGGGGACACGGAACAGCGATCCGAGCAGGTCGGCAACTGCCGGCGCCACCGAGAGCACGATGGTTCCGATACCGGCCAACAGCAGCAGCATCGAGTCTGCCCGCGAGGTGCGTTTGCGCGATCGCAGGATGACGGCCAGCAGCAGGACGCCGATACCCAGCGCGATGCCGACGACTCGAATCGTCATGCCGGCTCTGGATCGACAGGATTACCGGGTGGGGCGGAATCAGGTGTGGTCACAACGCCATGGTAGACGGAGAGCTGGTCCAGCAATGTTTCCAACGCCCGCTCAAGCCCCACCGATGGCTGTCACGTCGCCGGACACTTGTGCCGTGTCGATGGTGTTGAGTGGTGCATAGTGCTGAACGTAGAGTCGGCCCACTCCGAGCGCTCTCAATTCGGTCGCACGTTCCGCTAGCTGGTCGTGAGTGCCGCAGAACATGCCGCGGGCGCGGAAGCGATCCTCGAGTTCCTTTGGCTCCAAGTTACGAGCCGCGGCTGCCGCTCCGAGCCTCTCTTCATAGTCGGCCTGATCGGTGCCGCCGATGACTTGGCTGACCATCGAAATCTTGATCTTGTCGGCATCACGCCCAGCCTCCTCGGCGGCTGCTCTCATGTGCTCGAGGCGGCCGGCCAAGGTTTCGGCATCGGTCATGAACATGTTGTATTCGTCGGCAAAGCGGCCGGCGAGGCGGGGAGTCTTCTTGGGGCCGCCACCGCCAATAATGATCGGCAGTGAGCCGGTCGGCCGCGGCAGCACTTCTGCCACGTCTAGTTGGAAGTGGCGTCCTTCGTAGGTGTCGCCCTCTTCCCGGCCAAATGCAGTGCGGACGTAGGCCAGGGTCTCATAGAGCAAACTGAATCGGGTGCGCAGATCGGGTAGCTCCATGCCAAAGCGGGCGTGCTCGCTCTCCATCCACCCAGTGCCGACGCCGAGCTCGAAACGTCCACCCGACATCTCATCGAGAGTTGCTGCCGTCTTGGCGATCACCGCGGGATGGCGGAATGTGAGGGGAGTCACCAGGATCGTCAGCTTCACGTCGGTCGTCTCACGAGCGAGTCCTGCAAAGGAGGTCAGGGCATCGGTCGTTGGCCTCGAGTTCTCCTGGTCGAGGTAGTGATCGGCCCGCGTGAAGCTGGCGAGCCCGGCCTCATCAGCCCATCTAGCGAGGCCCAGCAATTCCTCATACGATCCGCCGGCCTGTGGCTCCACCATCAATGCGATTTCCAATGTTCCTCCTCGGATGCTCTACCAGCCGCGCGAGCGCCAGTCCTCTACCGAGCCACGCTCGGCTCCAATAGTTGTGTCTAGTCCATGCCCCGGCAGGATTCGAGTCGCGTCGGCGAGCGTGAACAGTTTGGTGTCGAGGCTGTTCATGATCTGCGCGAAGTGCCCGGCATTCTGTGTGGCTCCGGGCCCGCCCGGAAACAGGGTGTCACCGGTGAAGAGTAGGTTGCCAACCTTGATACAGCGCGATCCCTGGGTATGCCCCGGGGTCGCGATGATCTCCAAAGTCAATCCGCCGATCACCAGGGGACCCTCGTCGAGGGCGGTTGCATCATCGAGCTTCGATATCGCCAGGTCCTCGGGACCGATAGAAGCGGGGACCGCGAGCGTCGTCGCGACTTGGGCTGTTGCCCCGACGTGATCCCAGTGCCCATGGGTGGTGAGCACGGCACCGACATCGGTTCCCTCGGCCATGTCGATGATTTGGGCGGCGTTGGAGGCCGCATCGACAATGACCGAGTCGTTGCTATCGACAGACACTATTAGATAGACGTTGTTGTCGAGGGGGCCGGTGACGATCTTGTCGACCGCAACTCCCGAATCGGTGAAGTGCCACTGACGGTTTGACTTCTCCATATGGACTGAGGCTAGCGATCAGCGCTCGTCGAGAATTCGCATTGGGTGGGCGTGGCAGAATGCCTTGAGCCAGCCGGAGGGACAACTCGATGAACTTCGCTCTAACCGATGAGCAGACGATGCTGCGTGACACCCTGCGGTCCCTGCTCGAGGCCAAATCGCCGTCGGCTCGCGTCCGCGAGGTGATGGAAGGTGATGAAGGTGTAGATGAAGAATTGTGGTCGGCGATGGCTGAGATGGGCCTTCAGGGAATGCACATTCCCGAGGAGTTCGGCGGCGCCGGGTTCGGTCCAGTCGAGACGGGAATCGTTCTCGAGGAGTTGGGTCGAGTCGTTGCCCCAGTTCCCTACTTCTCGTCGATCGTTCTCGGAGCAACGACAGTCCTATTTGCCGGTTCTGACGAACAGAAGGCCGCGATCCTGCCTCAGGTGGGCAGTGGCGAGATGCGCCTGGCACTGGCGATCACGGAAGAGGGCCGCGGTTGGGATGCTGCCGACATCGCCACCGAGGCGACCGCCGACGGTGACTCCTACGTGTTGCACGGCGCCAAGAGCTATGTGCTCGATGGCCACAGTGCCGACATGTTGGTGGTCTCGGCCCGAGAAGGGGCCGGGGTCAGTCTGTTCTTCGTACCGGCCGACGCGCCCCACCTGACGAGGACCCGTATGGTGACGATGGACATGACTCGGCAACAGGCGTCCGTCACCTTCGATGGCGTTCGGGTGCCGGCGGACAGCCGCCTCGGTGCCGCCGGTTCGGGTGTCGCAACGCTGGAGTCGGTCTATGACATTGCCGCCGCGATGCTCGCTTTCGAGCAGGTGGGCGGATCTCAGAAGTGCCTTGAAATGGCGGTTGACTATGCCAAGGAGAGGTTGCAGTTCGGGAGAGCTATTGGGTCGTTCCAGGCCATCAAGCACAAGTGTGCCGACATGCTGGTTCAGGTGGAGTCGGCTCGCTCTGCCGCTTACTACGCCGGCTGGGCCGCCGCTGAGGACCGCGATGAGCTGGCAGTTGCCGCCCCGACGGCCAAGGCCTTTTGCTCGGATGCATACTTCTTCTGCGCTGCCGAGAACATCCAGATACACGGCGGCATCGGATTCACCTGGGAACACGATGCCCACCTCTACTTCAAGCGGGCGAAGACCTCACAACTGCTCTTTGGCGATAGCGCCGACTGGCGAGCTGCGCTGGCGGGCCGGATCGGAATCTAGGAGAAGCCAGAAGTCAGAAGCCAGACGTCAGAAGGACCGCCCGCTCAGCTGATTTCTGATTTCTGACTTCTGCCGAGGAATGGGTGGCCATGCACCGTGGCCTTAGTACTGTCCTCTTGTGACTTCCGGCATCCTCTTGATCATCCTTAGCGTCGTGTTCTTGATCGTGGCGCTTGGATTCGGCTGGCAAGAGAAGAGGGCGATGGCCGAGGACGTGACCATCTACAGCGTTGAGGATTCGATTGCCTATGTCGCCGCCAATCTTGCTCCCGACACGGCCCAGATCATCAAACGATCCGACGTGAGACGAATCCTCGAGTGGGAGGTTCGATATCTCCAGGATCCCGGAGTGAGAGCCGGTGACGGGACAGTCATTGCCGGGGGACTGCCTTCGGCCGAGTTCGCGCAGGGAACCCTGGAAACCATGGGATTCCCCTATGACGGCCCGCACATCATCGAGGTGCTCGACCTGCGTGCCGAGTACCTGGCCGGAATCGGGGCGATTGGGGAGCCGCTATCGGCCGACGAAATCGCCCAACTCGAGCTACCGGACAGCTGAGGCAGACATGAGGCGACGATTCCGCGTGGCGTTGATGGCGATTCACCTCGCACTGGCCCCGTCGGAGCACGAGTCGATGTGGAGCCATCTCGATGGCCGTCCGGTGGCAGTTCTTCCGATCGGCCGACCCGTCACGCCGTTGGTGGCGCGGTTCCGCCGCTGATCCTCGATCGAGTTGCAATGTCCGCTGAACCAGTAAACTCTGGCGAGCCGTCCGTGGACGGTTTCCGTTGTTCTCTCTCCTCGAGGCCCACCCATGTTGTCCAAACTGATGTCTTCGCAACGAACCGCGGTTCGACTGGTCGCGCTCGCAATGTCGCTGGCCCTGTTCGGCGCAGCGTGTAGTGACACTCCCTCGGTGGAGACCGTCGTCTTGTCATCGACCACCGACCAGGCCACCGCGCCGCCGACGACCTTCGACCCGAACGCATCAATCATCTTCGGTTCCGGCAGTGTCCCAGACACGCTGCCGAGTGACTTCCCGATCCCAGGGGAAGCCGTCATCGGAGCCACTCTGATCGATCGCAATCGCAGTTTGACGGAAGTCGTCATGCGAGTGCCGGCCGGGGTCGAAGCGGTTGCCGGCTTCTTCGACACCAACCTGGCCAATCGGGGATACACCGTCGAGTCGTCCGCGGGTGACGCCAGCAAGTGGGAGCTGGTCGTCTCCGGCAGCGGCGTATCCGGAACAGTCGCCATAACGCTTGGCACCCAGGATGTCTCTCAAGCTGTTATCAGGGTGACGGCCGACGGATGATCGTCGCTATTGTGCTCCGCAGTCGGCGACCGGAGGAACATGGCCCGAATCAAACGTTTCGAATCTCACCGTTTCGTCGGATCGCGTGATGACATGGTTGTTTATGACACCGACATCGCGGCACAGTCTGAAAGCCTCCGAATACGATCGGAATCAGACGATCTCCTAGGGCGCAATCTTCTTCAATCGTTCGCCCCCGATGACCTGGCCGAAGCGCGCAACCGCGGCTTCAAGCCGGCTCGCTGAGCCCGTCTGCGACCAGGGCGGCGATCTTCTCCTCTCGGAAGTAGAAGAAGTGATCGCTGCCCTTCAAGACCTGAAGATCGGCACCGATAGCGTCCGCATACGCCCTCGAATCCTCGACTGTCGCGAATTGATCACGATCACCGAGAATGATTGTCCGTGGCGCGGCGGCAAGTTCCTTGCGAGACGGAAGCGGCAACGATCGTGAGCTGTTTACGGGCGGAGCCACTCCGACCCAAGGGAGACGATTGCCGTCACGCGCTTGCCAGCGCAGCGAAGTTGCGGCGCCAAAGCTCCAGCCGGCTACTCCGATGGGTAGCTCTGAGTAGGTGCCGTGAGCAGTTGCGACCGCGGCGGCCACGTCATCCATCTCTCCTTGGCCGAAGTCATGTGTCCCCGAACTGTGACCCACGCCACGGAAGTTGAATCGCATGACCGCGAATTGGTGCTCGACCAATGAATCGGTGAGCGACTGCATCAGAGGTGCATTCATGGTGCCCCGTTGCTGCGGATGGGGGTGACACAACACTGCAACCCGCTCGGGCTCGGGGCACAGATCCCATCTGGCTTCGAGCTCGATGTCGCCGTCTGCGGTGGCGACGGTGAACACGGTCCGTTCTACATGAGTCATGAATGGCCGGTCTCCCTGGGGCGATAACTGGAGCAGACCCCTCAGAACCTCGTCAACCAAATGGCGGAGGCGACCAGGATCACGATCCCGGTGATCAGCGCGGCGAGGATGAGGTATCGGGTTTGCACGGCGTTATGTTGGCAGGCCGTGAGTGAGACCGCGAAACGGGACCCCGCTGTAAAGGGCTCCCGCGACGGCCCCATGGGCGCCCCGGGGGGTTGCCCCGGGGGGTTGCCCCGACCAGCAACATGCGCCGCGCCGGGGCCGGCCAGTGACACCGCTGGCTTTGGGCTCGGGCCTCGACGCACGGGAGTGCGCCTTCGTCCTGTGCCCTTTGCCAGCTGCGCCACTGACTCGGCCTCGCCATCGGCAACGTCACTGGCCGGGGCAACTAGCATCGCGCTGCTAACCCATTCGGAGGAATCTTGCACGACGTCGCGATAATCGGGGGCGGTCCCGGGGGATACGCCGCCGCTCTGTACGCCCACAACTTCGGGCTTTCGGTCGCCTTGATCGAGAAGGAGCGCGTTGGCGGAACGTGCCTCATTAGGGGTTGTATCCCGGCAAAAACATGGCTCCAGTCCGCCCATGTGTTTTCCGTCGTCAAGAAGGCCGGTGAATTCGGCGTTGTTGCCTCGGAACCAACGGTCGATTGGCAGATCGCGCTTGCCCGTAAGAACAAAGTCGTGAATGGGTTGGTCAACGGCCTCTCCGGCCTTCTCAAGGCTCGCGGAGTTGATGTTGTTGAAGGTTATGGGTCCCTCAAGGACGGCGGAGTTGAGGTCACGGCAACCGACCTGAGCGTCACCCAAATCGAGGCCGCCAATGTCATCTTGGCCACTGGGTCGGTGCCACGCAGCATCCCCGGTTATCCGATCGATGGGGAGCGCATTGTCTCGAGCGACCACGCCCTGGATTGGGAAAGCCAACCGGGCCGCGTCGCCATTATCGGCGGCGGTGTAATCGGCTGTGAGTTCGCCTCCCTGCTGGGCGATTTCGGGAGCGAAGTTCACGTTTTCGAGGCGCTCGACCAATTGTTGCCCGGCACCGATCCCGACGCCGTGAAATCGCTCGATCGGGCCCTGCGCAAGAAGAAGGTCAAGGTGAGCACGTCGACGAAGGTCGGCGCTCCCGAGATCACCGATAGCGGCGTGACAATTCCCTATGCCGAAAAGTCCGTCGAAGTCGACGTCGTGCTCGTAGCCGTTGGCCGGGGACCCCAGACCGGCAACATCGGACTGGAAAGCACCAGCGTCGTTGTCGACCGAGGTTTCGTGGAGGTTGACCGCCAGACCATGCAGACGGCAGAGCCGCATATCTATGCCGTCGGCGACATCGTCGCGGGAACCCCGCAACTGGCCCATGCCGGTTTCGCGGAGGGAATCGCCGCGATAACACACATCGCAACGGGGGCTGCAGCGCCGGTCGACTACAACTCAATTCCGCTCGTGACATACACCGACCCCGAGGTTGCTCAGGTGGGAGTTACCGAAGCCCAGGCTGTCGAGCAGGGCAGGCAAGTCGAAGTGACCAGTCACGGTATGCGCGGCGTCGGACGAGCGATAATCCAGGGTGAGGTCGGCGGGATCGTCAAGATCGTCGTCGAAAAGGACGGACCGATCATCGGCGCAACCGTTGCCGGACCAGGGGCCGGCGAGATGATCCACGAGCTCATGTACACCGTGGCCTGGGAAGCGCTTCCGTCAGAAGCTGCCGCCTATATTCATGCCCACCCGACAGTATCGGAAGCGATTGGCGAGACTTTGCTCAGCGCAAGCGGGCGAAGCCTTCACTGACGGTCCAAGGAGGATCTTTTAGATGGCAGTGACCGTCTCCATGCCGCAGCTCGGCGAAACCGTAACCGAAGGGACAATCCTGAGCTGGGCCAAACAAGTCGGAGATACGATCGCGGAGGACGAGGTTCTTCTGGAGATATCGACCGACAAGGTCGATACCGAGGTTCCTTCGCCTGCTGCCGGCGTCATTCGGGAGATCCTCGTTGAAGAAGGGGCCACGGTCACCGTGGGTACACCCCTCGTCGTCATTGCAGATCCTGGTGAGGCAGCGGCTCCGGCCTCCGAACCCGCTCCAGCAGAAGCCCCGGCGCCACCACCAGTGGCGGCCGACCCTCCGCCGGCAGCTCCGCAACCACCGGCCGAGCCGCCAGTTCATATTGAGATGACTCCACCGGCTGAGTCTCCCGCTCCGGCGGCGGCTGCTGTCGCGGCAGCCATCCCGGCCCCAGGCGTTCTCGACGGTCCCCGCCGTGGCGTGCTGTCACCGGTGGTTCGTCGCCTCGCCACAGAGCACGGAATTGACTTGACCCACGTCCCGGGCACCGGAGACGGCGGTCGGATTACCCGCAAGGACGTTATGGCATACGTCGAGCACGGCGGTCCCAAGGTGACGTTCGAGCCGGCCCCGGCGGCGTCCGATGCACCCCAGCCATCAGAGGCAGCCTCGGTAGAGGTGCCGGCAGAGGAACCCGCTACCCCGGCGATGGAGGAACCCGCTCCGGTACAGGTCACCGCGCAACCGGCGCCGGCTCCTGAACCGGCGCCAGTCGCTCCGGCCCCGGCTCCTGAACCGGTGCCGGCGGCTCCGGCCCCAGCGGCCCCCACACAGCCGACACCGGCCGCGGCTTCTGAGCCAGCTCCGGTCCCCGCAGCTGCCCCTGCCCCCGCGGTGCCGGCGGCCCCTGCTCCGACGGCGCCGGCTCCCGCCCGGCCGGTCGCTGAAGGTGACGAGGTTGTTCAGCTATCCCGACTACGGACTCGAATCGCTGAGAACATGACCAACGCCAAGCGAACGGCGGCTCATGTCTGGGCCTCGGTCGAGGTTGACTATGAGCGAGTCGAACGAGTCCGTCAGGCCAACAAGGAGGAATTCAAGGCCCGGGAGGGTTTCTCGCTCACCTACTTGCCGTTCATTGCACGTGCTGTGATTGACGCCCTGGAGGAATTCCCGGTGGTCAACAGTTCATTCCGGCTCGACGAGGGCACCCAGACGTTCCACTCCGGGGTCAATCTCGGGATTGCCGTGGACATGAATCAGAAGGGTCTCGTCGTGGTCAGTGTCAAGGAGGCGGACGGCCTCAGGCTGGCGGGGATTGCTCGAGGCATTCGGGAGAAAACGTTACGAGCCCGCCAGGGGAACCTGGAGCCGGACGATATCTCCGGCTCGACGTTCTCGATCACGAACCCAGGTCCGTACGGGTCGTTCATGACGGTTCCGATCATCAACGTGCCCAATGTGGCGATTCTGTCGACCGACACCGTAACCAAACGGCCGGTGGTTGTTACTGACGAGTTTGGTCACGACAGCATCGCTATCAGGCACATCGGCTATCTCGGCCTGACGTGGGACCACCGCGCTTTTGACGGATCGACCGCCGTGCTGTTCCTCGGCCGGATCAAAGAGAACCTCCAAACGTGGGACTGGGAGCAAGAACTCTCGTGAGTCGCCGGCCTCTCCCGCCCGCCGAACGGCAGCGGGTGCGTTGGTTGGGGCGCGTTGACTATGACGAAGCATGGGATCTGCAACGTGCCATTTGGGAGAGCCGGGTCGCGGGCCGAACCCGTGACGACTACCTACTGCTTCTCGAGCATGACCATGTTTATACGGTGGGGCGCAACGGTGACGGTTCCAATCTGCTGCTGGCGCCTGAGGCTCTAGAGCCGCTCGGGGCCATCCTGCGGGACGTTGACCGCGGTGGCGACATCACGTACCACGGCCCCGGACAGCTCGTTGGCTACCCCATTCAGGCGGTGCGCGAGTTGCCGCGGGGGTACGACATGGTGGGCCACGTCCGTCGCATTGAGGAAATGCTGATCGCCACCCTGACAGACCTCGGCATCGAGGCCTGGGCAGAGGATGGCTTCACAGGGGTGTGGACCGGCCGGGGCAAGGTTGCCGCAATCGGTATTCGTGTAGCGCGCGGCGTTTCCATGCATGGGTTCGCCGTCAATGTCGCACCGGATCTCGAGTACTTCACCCGGATCGTCCCCTGCGGAATCAGTGATCGTCCGGTCACCAGCCTGACCGACTTGCTGGGGAGGCGCGTCAGCCTCGAGGAGGCAGTCGAGGCGCTGCTCCCGCACGCCACTCGAGTGCTCGGTGAGGCAGCGGCTGAGGTTCAACTTGGGACATTTGCCCGCGGCGCCGGCCGCAAGTTCGACGTCGATGAGATGCTCGCCGCCGGGGTGTTTTCGCCGAAGAGCAAACGAGAAGCCCCCATCATGATCCGCGGAGTTCTTGCTGGAGAACCCGAGCGTCCCGACTGGATGCGGGTCAAAGCCCGGCTGGACACTCACGGGTACATGGATCTGAAGAAACTGATGCGCGGCCTCGAGCTCAACACTGTGTGTGAAGAGGCCGGTTGCCCCAACATCTACGAGTGCTGGGAACAGGGCACTGCCACATTGATGCTGCTGGGCGACAAGTGCACCCGCGCCTGTGCCTTCTGTGATGTAACCACGGGGCGCCCCGGTGAAGTTGATCTCGAGGAACCCGAGCGGGCCGCCGCGGCAATCGTCAACATGGGCTTGAACCACGCGGTGCTGACCTCTGTCAACCGCGATGATCTACCCGATGGTGGAGCGGCGATATTCGCGGAGACTATTGGCCGCGTACGTGACCAGCTCCCGGAGTGTGATGTTGAAGTCCTCATCCCGGACTTCAAAGGCAATTCCGAAGCCCTCCAGATCGTGATGGATGCCAAACCATCTGTCCTCAACCACAACACGGAGACGGTGCTGCGGCTGCAACGCGATATCCGCACAGCGGCCAACTACGGCCGCTCGCTGGCAGTCCTGGCGCGGGCCAGGTGGGCCAACCCGGCGGGCGTGGTGAAGTCGGGACTGATCGTCGGTATGGGTGAGCGCGAGGAAGAGATCCTCGGCACCTTGGCCGACCTGAGGGCAGTTGGAGTCGACATTGTCACCATCGGCCAATACCTGCGCCCCACTGCCCACCATCGCCGAATCGATCGGTACGTCCACCCGGATGAGTTCGATCGATATGTCACCGAGGGCGAACGGCTTGGACTACCCCATGTCGAATCGGGGCCACTGGTGCGCTCGTCCTACCACGCCCGCGAGTCTCTGGGCGCTGCACTGTGACAGGAGTGGCCTAGTGACTGCTATCAACTTCCCGGACGTCGACTACGGGGCTCGCATCGATCGGGCACGCACAGAGATGGCCCGCCGCGGCTTGGATGCGCTTCTCCTCTCTGTGGGCTCGGACTTGCCCTACCTCACCGGTTACGAGGCAATGCCGCTGGAGCGGCTGACCATGGGTGTCATCACGCCCACCGACTCGACGTTGGTTGTCCCCCAATTGGAGGCGCCCCGTGTGGTCGATAGGGGATGTTTCGATGTCATACCTTGGGCAGAGACGGAGGACCCGGTCGGCATCGTCCAAGGTCTAATGGGTGGTGCCACGGCAGCGATCGGTGCCCAGACGTGGTCCCTGTTCCTCGTGCGGCTCCAGCAGGCCGCGCCGGGAGTCACTTTCTCTGATGCGACCGACGTGATGAAATCGCTGCGAACTATCAAGGATGTCGAGGAAATCGAACTGCTGCGCCGGGCCGGCGCGGCAGTCGACCGGGTTGTCGGCCGTTTGCGTTCGATGCGCTTCAGCGGTCAGTCCGAAGCCGCGTTGGCGCGCCAAGTCATGGAAATGACGGTTGAAGAAGGCCACGACGTCGCCACGTTCCACATAGTCGCGTCAGGGCCGAACGCGGCTTCACCACACCACGAGCCGGCGGGCCGTGAAATAGTCGACGGTGACTGTGTCGTTGTCGACTTCGGCGGCCGTTTCGGGGGCTATTGCTCGGACACGACGCGCACGTTCCACGTTGGCGAACCCACCGCCGAGTATGCGGAGGCCTTCAGCGCCCTCCACGCTGCCCAGTTGGCCGGCACTGCCGCAGCCGGGCCCGGGGTCGTCGCCGAAGACATCGACCGAGCCTCCCGTTGTGTTCTCGCTGAGGCCGGATGGGGCGAGTGGTTCATCCATCGACTCGGCCATGGCATCGGCCTCGACGGTCACGAGGACCCCTATCTCGTCGAGGGCAATAAGGAGGTCCTGCAGCCGGGAATGGCCTTCTCCATCGAACCGGGTATCTACGTGCCTGACAAGTGGGGAATGCGTATCGAAGATATCGTGGTTTGCACCGAGGACGGGCGCGAGAGCCTCAACACTTCACCGCGCGACCTGGCAATCGTCGAATAGCCGGAAGCCCCTGCGGCGGTCCTCGGAGGCTGCTGCCAGCTACCCATTGAAGGCTCCGTGTCTCAAAACTGGCGGCCGGTAACTGATAACTCCTCTTCCTCACTCCTCCGGCAAGATCCCATCCCTATTCGCTGGTCCTTCAACCGGAGAGACGGAGCCTTCCCATGTAGCCCGGAAGCTGCTGTGCAGCTCCCTGATGCCGAATCGAGTGATTGGGTCTTCCCAGGTAGCCTGGTGTCGCGGCTGTCGCCGCGGCGGAGTGATCTCAAGGAGCAAGATGTCCAACGAGCAATTGGTAGTGGACGCGGTCCGGATGTTGTCCATTGAGGCCATCCAACGGGCGAATTCGGGACACCCGGGTATGCCAATGGGAATGGCCGACCTCGCAGTGGTCCTTTGGGGTCGATTCCTCAACGTGGATCCCGATCACCCCGAATGGGATGACCGCGATCGATTTGTCCTGTCGAATGGTCACGGCTCGATGTTGTTGTATTCGATGTTGCACCTGTCCGGGTTCCCAGTGTCGATAGACGACATTCGCAACTTCCGTCAATGGGGATACCCAACGGCCGGTCACCCCGAGCTGGAGCCGGAGCTGGGCATCGAGGTCACTACCGGCCCCCTCGGGCAGGGTTTCGGGATGGGAGTCGGGCTGGCGATGGCGGAAGCTCATCTCAGCGCCAAGCTCGGAGCCGAGCTTGTGAACCACGACACCTACGGGTTTGTGTCAGACGGCGACCTGATGGAGGGCGTCGCCTCCGAGGCCGCATCCTTGGCCGGTCACCTTGGGTTGGGCCGCCTCATCTACCTCTACGATGACAACGAGATCTCCCTGGTTGGTCCCACCGACCTGACGTTCAGCGAGGACGTTCCCAAACGTTTCGATGCCTACGGCTGGCATACGATCACTGTTGATGGTCATGATCGCCCGGCCATTGCTGAGGCCATCGTGGCGGCCAAGGCTGAGTTGGATCGGCCAACTCTGATTTCCGCCAAGACCCACATCGGGTACGGCAGTTCAAAACAGGACACTGCCGCGGCGCACGGATCTCCGCTGGGCGATGAAGAGATCGAGAGAGTCCGCGCTCGCTTTGGTTGGTCCCACCCGCCGTTTGAGGTGCCCGACGAGGCCTACGCGTTCATGTCGGCCGCGATGGAACGTGGTCGCAGCAGGCAAGCCGAATGGGCCGGCCGGATGGCCGGCGCAGACGCCGCGACCGTCAGCCTCTACAAGTCTCACTTCAAGCCTGGCTCAACTGCGGTCGACGTTCCTGACTATGAGGCGGGAACCAAAGTGGCTACTCGGAAGATTGGTGGCACCGTCTTGAATGCGGTTGCAGCCACCCGGCCGGATCTGATCGGTGGATCGGCTGACCTGGCGAGCTCAACGAACACTCTCATCACCGACTCGGGAGATTTCTCAAAGACCGACCATGCCAGTCGCAACATCCGTTTCGGAGTGCGTGAACACGGCATGGGTTCGATCGTCAACGGTTTGACCGTCCATGGTGGGCTGCGGGCGTTTGGGGCGACGTTCTTCCAGTTCTCCGATTACATGCGCGGCGCGGTCCGGCTCGGGGCGCTGATGGGCGTACCCAGCATCTGGGTGTTCACCCACGACTCGGTCTTCCTCGCCGAGGATGGCCCGACGCACCAACCGATCGCGCACATGGCAGCAATGCGAGCGATTCCCAATGTCTGGGTAATGAGGCCTGCAACCCCGGCCGAGGTGGCCGGCGCGTGGGAAGTGGCGATGGCGCGCACCGGTGGGCCCACGGCCCTCGTCTTGACCCGACAAGGACTGCCGGTACCGGCCGACGCGGGCAACGTACCTGTGGCCAAGGGTGGCTATGTGGTTGCCGACGGTACTGATGCTGTCCTGATAGCTACCGGCTCGGAGCTTTCCTTGGCGCTCGCCGCCCGTGACCGACTCGCCGACCGGGGGACGTCGCTCCGGGTGGTCTCCATGCCATGCGTGGAAGCGTTCCATGAGCAAGACGCGACGTATCGCAGTGCGGTGCTCGGCGATGGATTGCCGATCGCCTCGATTGAGGCTGCGGTCACCTTCGGTTGGGGAGATATCACCGGTGCTGGAAGCCTCAACATTGGGATTGACCACTTCGGAGCTTCGGCGCCTGCCGATGTCCTAGCGGCCCAGTACGGATTCACACCAGACGCAGTGGCGGACCGTGTCGCCGAGTGGCTCGCCGCCCGCTGACGGTCCGTGGAGGCATCACCCGCCGTCTTGATGGCAATGTGGGCCGCCGGCCTTGCAGCCGGGGGCGCCCTTGTCGTCTGGTGGCGTGTCGTCGGTCGCGGCTACATCTGGCTCACGGCCGCCGTGGTTGCCCTTGTCGGCGTCGGCCTCGGGGTGATCACAGGCGACGTCGCCCCGTGGATAGGAACCGTTGTGGCGACCGCCGCAGTCTTCGTGGCCTCGCGGCCACGGTTGGTTGTTGGCGCCCTGGTCGTAGCGGCGGTGCTGTTCATTGTTGCCGGCATGACCGACTCCGCGGCAGTGCCGCTGATCACCGGGGCGGTGTTTCTGGGCGGAGTCACCACCGAGATGATGTTGGGCCACTGGTTCCTGGTGGACCCACAGCTGCCGCGGTGGTCGCTGTCGCGCCTCGCATTGGTCGGTGCGGTCGGCCTGGGAATCGACCTGATCTACCTGCTCACCGACGGCCTGATCCCCGGCGCCGGGGATGATGCGATCCTTGGCTGGGCCTACGTGGCCCTGTTCGTGATGACGGCAGTCCTCATCTTGGGCGTCACCTTCTCCTTGAAGGAGCCAAGCTATACCGGGGTGATGGCCGCCACCGGACTCAGCTACCTAGCGGTGCTGACCGCGTTTGGTGTCGCGGTTGTTGGCCGGATGTTGGTGTCATGAGGCGGTGTAGACGAGGGTCTGGGGTTGCGCAGCAACTCCCAGGGAACGGACCGCCAGGGACAACGTTCCCGGTTGTCACACCTAGGCTGCTTCGCATATGACCATCTATACCCAGAAGGGCGACGACGGCACGACCGGCCTCTTTATGGGCGGCCGCGTTTCCAAGGCGTCATTGGGTCCGGAGACTTACGGCACGGTCGACGAGGCGGTATCCGCTCTTGGAACCGCCCGCGCCCATGCAACTGCCGACGGCGCCGACGAGATGGCGGCAGCCATATTGGACGCGCAGCGTTCATTGTTTGTCTGCGCTGCTGAATTGGCAACTGACCCGAGTCGACGCGACACCCTTCAAGACGGTGTGAGTCGGGTCCATCAAGAGATGATCAACCAGGTTGAGGCCGCTATCGACACGATTGTGGATCGCCGCGGGATGCCGGAGGCCTTTGTGGTGCCGGGCGGCTCTCATCTGGCCGCCGCTCTCGACGTCGCTCGCACAGTCGTGAGGCGAGCCGAACGACGGGCGGTCGAATACGCCGCAGAAGGCGGACTGGACGGATCGCTCGTGGTCCCGTTCCTCAATCGGATGGCAGATCATGTGTACATGCTCGCTCGTGCCGCAGAGTCGGAGTGGGCTCCCAGCAGGACGGAGGACTAGTGGAATTGGATATCAGCTTCGGTGATGCGGTTGCAGCGAGCTCAGGGGACGTCCTCATAGTCCCCATGTTCGCCGAAGCCGCGTGGGGCCCGGGTGGGGATTGGGTGGCGTCTCAGATCGCCGGCCTCGACGCTTATCTCGAAGCCGGCGATTTCACTGGAAAGGCCGGGTCCACCACGACCGTGCCCGCGGGCGATGGCCTTCCATTCACTGCAGTCGTAGTCGTTGGATTGGGCGACGAAATCGATGCCGAAGGGCTACGTCAGGCTGCGGGATCGGCGGCACGGGCGTGTCGGAAATTCGCCACCGCTGTCACCACTTTGCATCTTGTCGATATCGAGGATGCCGCAGAGATGGTGGCGTTCGGATCTTGCGCCGCGTTGTACAACTTCGAGAGTTTCAAGTCGGAGGCCAAGCCGGTCGCGATGGAAGCCTTGGTGCTTGCGGGAGCCGGCGGCGGGGGAGACGAGGCAGTCGCCCGGGCGCTCGCACTTGTGCATGGGGTTGGCCTCGCCCGAGACCTGGTCAACACACCGGCGGGCGCCAAGCCGCCGGCGATGTTGGCCGCGCGGGCGCAGGACATCGGAGCAGAACGCGGATTGACGGTGAAGGTCTACGACGAGGACGAGATCCTGTCAGAAGGTTTCGGCGGTCTGGTGGCAGTCAACTCCGGCGCAGCCAACCCGGCGCGAATGGTGGTCATCGACTATGCCCCAACAAGCGCAACCAAAACCTTGGTTCTCGTCGGCAAAGGGATAGTTTTTGATAGCGGGGGGTTGTCGATCAAGCCGGCCGGCGGCATGGAGACCATGAAGACCGATATGGCCGGAGCCGCCACGGTAATGGGAGCGATTCAGGCCATTGCGGACAGGGGGATCACCTTGAACGTCAAGGCGATCATGCCATTCACAGAGAATGTGATTTCGGGCCACGCCATGCGTCCCGGTGATGTGTTCACGGCGCGCAACGGCAAGACCGTCGAGGTGCTGAACACCGATGCTGAAGGTCGCCTGGTGCTGGCTGACGGCCTGTCGCTGGCGGCGGAAGGAGACGCCGATCTCATCGTGGACGTAGCGACGCTCACCGGTGCCGCCAAGGTGGCGCTCGGAACCGACATCGCAGCAGTCTTCGGGACCGACCAGGCTCGCGAGATGGTTGTGGAAGCTGCCAAGGCAGCCGGTGAGGAGATGTGGCCGATGCCACTGTATTCCGGGTATCGGAGTCACATCGACTCGACCGTCGCCGACATCAAGAACACCGGAGAACGATGGGGCGGTGCCATCACGGCTGCCCTGTTCCTGAAGGAATTCGCGGGCGATGGTGAGTGGGCACATCTTGACATTGCGGGTCCGGCTCGCTCGGGCAAGGTGAGTCACTACATCCCGAAGGGAGCCAGCGGATTCGGCGTGCGGACCCTGGTCGCACTCGCTGAGGCAATGGCCGCGCAGTAGCCCCAAAAAGAACCCGGCGCACGTCTGACGTTGCCAAGGAACGTGTGCGGCCCTTTCCCTGCCCTCCGGTTCAGCCAAGTATCGGCGATGTATCCATTGCAGATAGCGCCGAGCAGACCGGCGAGAGTGTCGCCGAGCTGCAACCGAGGGTGTGCCTGAGGACCCCGCCGGTATTGGTGCGCCTGACTCCTAAAGCGGCCCCGCCTCGACTCCGATACTCAGAGTGTTCACCGCTGTCACTCTTAGTGGGGATGCTTGATGCGTCTAACTCGAAGGTCCTTTGTCGCCCTCTTCAGTGCCGTTCTGCTGATCGTGGGACTAGCCCCGGGGGCATTCGCCGCGTCCGAGGACTCACTCTTGTCAAAGCTGAATGCGGAGCGCAGCTCTCGCGGACTGTCCTCGTTGGCCTCGCACTGGGATCTGGTGGATGATGCCGAGGTTCACTCCGGCGTGATGATGTCCCAAGACAGGCTGCACCACAATCCCAACCTTGGGAGTGTGACGTCGGGATGGGTGTCTCTCGGCGAAAACGTCGGGGTGGGGCCCAGCGTGAAATCGATCCACTCGGCATTCATGAATTCGTCTGCGCACCGCGGCAACATTCTCGGCGACTTCACGCACGTCGGCATCGGAGCCGTACGTCAGTCCGAGAACAAGCTGTGGGTGACGGTGGTGTTCATGAAGGCAGCCGGGGCGCCGACCACGACCACGACCTCAACTTCCACGACCACATCGGTTCCCACCACCACGTCCGCTCCGACAACCAGCGGTCCGCCATCCGTTGTCACAACCACGACTGTCGTTGCTACGACCACGCTGCCTCCCGGCACACCGCCGACCACGAGCCCGCAGCCGCCTGGCCAAGAGCCCGGAGTCGGGAACCCCGAGCCAGAACCGGCAACGCCGGCAGCAGTTGTGTTGCTGCACTCACCACGTCCCGACTGATGCGAACCGCGGCAACGCGCGGTGGCAGTATCGAAGTGACGGACCACTGATGGGTGCGCCCGCGGATCCAACCGAAGCTGTCTGGAGACTGGCGCCCGATCTCAGAATACGTAGCACGGGATACGCAATACGAGTCCGGAGCGTTGCCCCAGCCATCGTCTGATCACCGCCTACTTGTGTGCCCTTTGGACACACGTCTCGTCATAGTCGACCAGTTGCGGCAGCGGCGCCCGGTCTCCGCAGCTCGCGCACTCCGGGTTCCTGGAGATGTTGAGCGACATCATGGTCTGGTCGAGGGCGTCGTATGTCACCAGGCGTCCAACCAGCGGGTCGCCGATCCCCAGGATCAGTTTGATCGCTTCGGTTGCCTGGATCGATCCGATTGTGCCGGGCAACACACCGAGGACACCTGCGGTTGTGCAATTGGGCGCCAGCTCTGGTGGCGGCGGCTGTGGGAACACACATCGGTAGCACGGGCCGGTCCCGGGCTGAAAGACACTGGCCTGTCCTTCGAAGCGAAAAATGGATCCGTGCACGATCGGCTTGCCGGTAAGGAGCGAGGCGTCATTGAGCAGGTAGCGGGTGGGGAAGTTATCCGTTGCGTCGATGATGACGTCGTAGCCGTCCATGAGCTTGAGGACATTGCCGGCCACGAGGCGGGTCTCATATACGCGAACGTCGAGCTGCGGGTTGATACGGTCGATCGTCTCGGCGGCTGACATCGCTTTGGGCCGTCCGAGCCGGTCGACGTTGTGAACGATCTGGCGCTGCAGATTGGAGAGCTCCACCTTGTCCGCATCTACCAGCCCGATCTGGCCGACGCCTGCCGCAGCCAGGTAGAGGGCGGCCGGTGACCCGAGCCCGCCGGCCCCGACGATGAGAGTTGATCCATTGAGCAATCGCTCCTGGCCAGCCTCGCCTACTTCGCTGAGGGTGAGATGGCGAGCGTACCGATCACGCTGCTCTGGCGTCAGCGATGGGGCTTTGCCATGGGCCTGGTAGTGGCGCCAGACGTTGTAGCCACCAGCGAGCGATGTGACATCCGTGAAGCCCATGCGAACCAAGGAGTGCGCCCCGATCGCGGAGCGCACTCCGACGGCGCAGTACAGGAGGATTCTGTCGCCCCGTTGTGCCAGCTCGCTGATGCGCTGCTCGAGCTGACCGAGGGGCACGAGGACGGATCCGGGAAGGGCGCCGGCATCGTGCTCGACCGTCTCGCGGACGTCGATGGTGATGGCGTAGCCGATGGGGTCGTCTATTAGGTCGGCCACTTCGATTTCGGTGACGACTGCTTGTGCCTGGCGCAGTTGCTCTGTGTAGTCCATGGTGGCTCGACGTTAGCCCGCCCCCAGGCGAATCAGGCGGGCCGGGCCCGGAGAGCGCTCACGAGTCCGGGGAGGAGATCTCCAGCTTTCCCGTCGAGGCGGACCGTCGCCATTTCGTCGGCATCCGTCGGCCCCATGTTGAGAATGATCAAAGGCAGGCCCCGGTCGGCAACCCACAGCAGGTAGTCGGCCGCGGGAAAGACAGAGATGGTTGATCCGACAGCGATGGCGGCATCCGCGCCCAGCGAGAAGGTTCTGGCGCGGCTGGCGGCGGCCGGTGGGAGTTCCTCTCCAAAGAGCACCACCGTCGACTTGAGAATCGATCCGCATTCGCAGTGTGGGTCGAGATCCCCAGCAAGCCAGCGGCTGCGGATGTGGTCAGCGGTGTGGGAGTGACCGTGCTCGACGCATATGATGCCGCGACTGTTGCCGTGTACTTCGGCGATTGCCGGGGCTGGGAGGCCGCCGGCAACGTGAAGACCATCGATATTCTGGGTCACACAACCCACCATCCGCCCGGATTCCCAAAGATCGACGACGGCCTTGTGAGCTTGATTGGGACGGAACGTGGGACGGTCGTCTCCGAACCACCCCTTCCATCGGGCCCTGCGGAACTGCTCATCATCCAAGTAGTGGCGCAACGTGAAGTTCTTGGGGTCTTCGGTCTTCCACACACCGTTGGGTCCGCGGAAATCCGGGATTCCGGATTCAGTTGAGATGCCGGCTCCCGTGAAGACGAGGATTCGCTCCCGGCCCTCGAGTGCTGCGGCTGCATCGGCGATCGTCTGCATCCCCAGATCGTAGGCCGGCGCCCGACCCAGCCGGCCGAATCGGGCCCACTGCCGGCACTTCGATTGCCGGGTGCCGTCTATCGTTGGGCTGCTTATGCACCACAGCTTTCGTATCAAGTTCGACACCTCCCCCGGCCAGGCCGTGCAACTCGTATTGGACTCTGGGACCGTTCGCCTGCAATGGCTGGGAAACGGCTGGTGGGGTGGCTCTGCTGACGTGTCCGGTGCGGCTCACTATCACTATCGAGTTGTTGGCGCCGACAACCTCATTGTGGAAGAGGAAAGACCCTTTCGGGTGGCAGGCAGCTGGTCGGGAGAGACATCCATGGTCGTCGATCGGTGGCGCAAGCGCAGCGCCGATCGCCTATCGCGGCATTCGGCCCTGTTCACTCGAGCACTGGCCGGTGGTTATCCGGCGACGGAACCGGTCACTGTTGGTTCGGTGCGCTTTCGGCTCCACGAGCCTTGGATTCCGAAAGGATTGTCTCCCGCGGTGGTCGGTTCAATCGCGGCTCTGGGCTCGTGGGATCCAGCCCAAGCGATACCACTGGCGGCGAGTCCGTACCCAACATGGGAAGTCGCCGTCGATGTCGCCGGGGAGGCGGTTGAATACAAGTACCTGCTGCTTGACGGCGATGGCGCGGTGGTCACATGGGAATCAGGGCCCAATCGCACACTGCCCCCGCTCTCATCGGGAGGGACAGGGGTCGCCGACGACGAGCTGCGGGGAATCGAACCGTGGCGGGGGGCGGGAGTAGCGGTGCCCGTGTTCTCGTTGCGATCAGAGCGGGGGATTGGAGTTGGCGAGTTTGCCGATCTGATGCCATTTGCGGACTGGGCGGCGGACATTGGGATGAGCGTCATCCAGCTGTTGCCGGTCAACGACACTGTGCTCGACCACGATTGGGACGACTCCTATCCGTACAACCCGGTGTCAGTCCAGGCCCTCCATCCAATGTATGTGGACGTATCGGCGATTGACGGCCACGGCGTCGGCGGTTTGCTCGAGAAGGCCCGGTCTCAGCTGAACGACCTGGAAGAGATCGACTACGTCACGGTGATGGAGCGCAAGTGGTCTCTGCTGCGGGCGGCTTACGCCAACGTACGAGACACTCTCGACGACAATGGCGAGTACGCGGACTTTGTGGACGAGGAGTGGGAGTGGCTTGGTCCCTACTCTGCGTGGGCCATGCTCCGAGACCTCCACGGCACGGGCGTGACTGCCCAGTGGGGTGCCGACGCGACGTTTGATGCCGACCGGATTGCGGCAATGGCAGTGCCCGGTGCACCAGAGTACGAGGGACTCCAATTCCACTGGTTCGTCCAGTTCCATCTCAATCGCCAGCTCAAGCAGGCCGCGGCGTATGTCCGTAGCCGGGGTCTGGCGCTCAAGGGAGATCTTCCAATCGGAGTTGCCCCCGAAAGTGTCGATGTTTGGATGCAGCCCGAGCTATTCCACATCGGTGCTCAGACCGGAGCGCCGCCCGACGCTTTTGCTGTGCGCGGTCAGAACTGGCAGTTCCCAACCTACAACTGGACCGCAATGGAAGACGATGGGTTCAGATGGTGGAAGGATCGGTTCCGGGCATTGGCGGAGTACGTCGACGTGTACCGCATCGATCACGTCTTGGGGTTCTTCCGGATATGGGAAATCCCACCCGGCGGTTTCGACGGCATCGTCGGGCACTTCCGTCCCACCTTGCCGCTGACCGAGGACTACATTCGGGCCGCGCTAGGGCGGGTCGACTTGGACACGCTTACTGAGCCCCGGGTTGACCGCATCGAAATCACGGAGAAGTTCGGGGTGAACGCCCCTGCTGTGCTGGCGCGTTTCTTTCCCGGTCCGTCGGTCTCGCCGGAATTTGCGCCTGACGTGGCAACACAACGGATGATCCGGGCTGCGTTTGCGGACGGCGCGTTGCCCGATGTTGTGGGCAGTGAGCGGACCGCCATGGAGCGTTCCTTGCTCGATATGGCGGCTGACGTTTTGTTGGTCCGGGTTGACGACGGCTTTGCGCCGCGCATCTCCTGGCAGGAAACCGGTCACTACCGCAGGTTGGACACCGGCCAGCAAGGGCGCTTTGACGCGATGGCTCTCGACTTCTTCCATCATCGTCATGCCCAACTCTGGGAAGAGCAGGGACGGCGCACACTGCCTGCCATTGTTGATGCAGCCGACCTGCTCACCTGTGGCGAGGACCTCGGAATGGTTCCTGAGCTCGTGCCGCGGATCATGAATGATCTGGGGCTATTGAGTCTTGAGATCGAGCGGATGCCTAAGCGGCTGGGCGACTGGGCGGCCGATCCGGCCGATGCCCCTTACCTGTCTGTCGTCAGCCCGGGGACCCACGACACGACAACCCTGCGCCAGTGGTGGGCGGAGGAGAAGGCTTCCACGGATCGGTACTGGAGCGAAGCGCTCGAAGGTGTTGGCCCGACTCCATCGACCCTGACGCCCGAGGTAGCTGCCCACATACTGGAGCGCCAGCTGGCTTCGCCTGCGATGTTGTGCATTGTTCCTATTGCCGACCTGCTGGCCATCGATGGCGACCTTCGACGCGTTGATGCCGACACCGAGCGCATCAATGATCCGGCGAATCGTCACAACCGGTGGCGCTATCGGATTCACCTCGACACCGCCGAGTTGGCGGCCGCTGCCGAGTTCAACGATCAGGTTCGTTCGATGATCCTGCAATCGGGCCGCTAGGCGTCACGCCGCCGGTGATTCTTCGAGTGCCGTCGACCATTGTGGGTGCTCGTGGAGACGCCGCACTGCGGGATGCAGCGTTCGTAGTTGGTGTTTTGTCAACGTCGGCACCGTGACTCTGACTTCGAGTTGACCTTCTTGTTCGCGAGCCAGACCGGCGCTGCACAGTCGGCTCAGCCCGAGCGGGCGGCGGAGGGAGCGGTCGCGAGACGCCGCGGTGGCGAGTCGGAGCAGATCTGCGACCGCTCCCGGACCTAGAAGCGCCGTCCAGAACGTGCGCACGTAGGCACTCGACGCAGCGTGGCCGCGTTCGGGTGTCTCCCAGACCCGTGGCGAGACGATCGCACGGGGCCAGACGGTGCGGCGTAACCGCGACCTATCGACAGCGCCCGGCGATGACGCGGAGTCCGGCGTGATGGGAGGACGTGCATCTCGTCGGGTTGTTGCACCGGGCGCTGTCGAATCTCGAGCTGTCTTCATAGCCAATTGATATCAGTTAGCGATAAGTGGTTGCAAGAGGTATGCATGAAGAGCGCGAAAAGAATAAGAAGACGTATCAAGTGTCGAGTATCACGTATCAAGCAATGAGTACTAAGTAGTCAGTAATCAGCAATCAGTACGAGGCGTTATGTACTTGCCGCAGCTACTCCCGAAGCTACTGGCTACTGGCTAAACGACTCTCCAAGAGATTTGGTCGGTCGCCCAACCCCGTCCATCCGCGGGTTCTCGTGATACCTGATACGTGTTACCGGGGAACCCTCAGGACATCGTTCCCGGTTTGTAGGGGGTTTATGTCCCTCGCCACATCGTTCACACGTGGTGGAGGAGGCTGTGAGATGTTGGCGGGTAGTGGGGCTGGGCGATTGGGTGTTTGATGG
>JAAELU010000373.1 GCA_024226255.1 bacterium
AGTGGCAGGATCAGCAGACGTCAGCGTCGCCGGGGCCCAGCCGCTGGCTGCTCAAGGACCCCGCCCATCTGCTCGGCCTGGACCACATCCTCGAGTTGTTCCCCGATGCCTGCGTGATTCAAACGCACCGCGATCCCCTGAAGTCCCTTCCGTCCAACTGCAGCCTCTATGCGCACTCACGCATGATGTGCAGCGATGCGGTGGATGCGCAGGAACTCGGTGCCTACGTAGCGAACGGCATCTGGCCGGAAGCACTCGAGGTTGCCCTCGAAGCCCGGCAGCGGCTCCCGCAGCAAAACTTCTTCGACCTGCGCTACGCGGACTTCATGCAAGACCCGATCGCCTCCATGGAGTCGATCTATCGCCACTTTGGGATCGACTTCAGCGAGTCGACGCGGGCTGCCATGCAGGACTATCTCGACCGCCATCCCCGTGCGGGGGATCGCGTCCACTCCTACTCGCTCGAGCAATTCGGCTTGTCCGCAGCCGGCCAGCGCGGCCGCTACGAGGCCTACTGCGCGCGCTTCGGCATCCAGACGGAGAGTTGATCGACGGCCAGGACGCCGCGGCCGGTGAACTGCTCACAAGACCCTCGACCACGATTGTCCGAGGGCTACGCAGACCGCTGGGCCGCGTTTCCGGATGCTACGGAAACAATGCCCCAGGACTCGCAACGTCGGTCGTCAGGATGTACCCGCTCTCTCCATCGCGAGCGATGTTGCAATCGTTGTTGTAATCCGACGGCGTGCCCCCAGAGAGCGGATAGGTCAGGTCACCCACTAGCAACAGCGCATAGAAGCACGACGAATTACTTCCGCTGCTCCCCGAGCCTCCATAACCTCCGCGACCGCCCATTGAGCCACCCACACCACCGCTGCGCGTCGTCCCGCAATCGGTCTGGGACTCGGTCGTACACGTACTGCCTGCGCCATCGGTCGAAGCGCCCCCACTGCCCGCGGTGACGTAGACACCCGCTACGGAGGCAGACGACGCTGCCGGAGCCAGTAGGTGGAGCGCTCCGCCACCCCCTCCGCCGCCGCCGCTGGTCTTGACGGTGCCGTTCCCACCGTCCGCCCCATCACCACCGATGAGCAGAACCGTACCGACGGTAAGCGACCCGGGTGTTGCGAGGATCACCAGACCTCCCGATCCTCCTCCGCCGCCACCGCGCTGATCATCGTCGATGTCTGTTGTTCCGGTGAGATCGCAACCAGAACCTCCACTGGTGCATTGCGTTCCGTCGCCCACGGCTTCCGCCGTTTGCCCGGAGGCATTGATGGTGCCGTTGTTGACAATGCCTCCCTCACAGCGAATCACCAGGGAGCCACCGCCCGAGCCGCCAGCGTTCCAGACGTTCCCGTTGCCGCCCCTTTGACCACTCACTGGACCGGGACTGAGAAGCTGGCGCATGATCGTTGCGTCGTAGGTCTCGCCAACAGCATTCCAGTTGCCATTGACGCTGTAATTGTCACCGCGGTATCGAGATACGAAATCAGGCCCGTTGTCGATCGGGGACGAGACTTGCGAATAGGCAACCGACAACGTGCCATTGTTGGTGAAGGTCCCGGTGCACCGGATGACGGTGCCGCTCGGCACGCTCAGCGTCTGCCCCGCGTTGATCGTCAGATCCGTGAATTGCAGGGAGTCGTTCGCGGGAGCATCTCCCCCGGTATCGCTCCAGTCTTCGCTGGCGCTGATGACCAGGGCACCGGAAGAACCGTCTCCGTAGCCGCCCGGCGATGATGATGCACCCTCGAGCGCCGTGATTCTGGAATCGTTGCTCACGATATCGCTGGAGTTGCTCGAAACACCACCGGCATTGGTCGAGATGCTCGAGCTATTGCTTGCGATGTCGCTCTCGTTGGTCGAGATGTCCGACATGTTGTCCGAGATGTGGCTGAGGTTGGTTGCAATGTCCGACGCGTTCGTCGTGACCTCGGCATCGTTGTCGTTGACGGCCGTCTTGATGTTGTCCAGGTGAGTCGCCGTCAGCGTGTCACCGTCGGCAAACGTGTCGACCACGGTGCCCGAGTACGCCACCTGCGAAATCACCAACGTTGCGATCAACACCACGATCCTGCTCGAATACTTCATCAGTCTTCCCATCAAGGTGCTTGGTTGCTTGGGGATCAGAGCTCACACTCACCAATCGCCGACGCTCCAAGGACGCAGTCCGCGCTGGTTTCGTCTTTCGGCTCGGACGATGACCCGGGACTGCAAGCCGTCGTCAAGACCACAGCCAATAGAGCAAAGATCAAGATGACTCTTCGCAACGCGGTGCTGCCTCTTCGCATGACTCCTCCCCATCAGGTCGATCGACTGCCTGTCGATTCAGCCTTGTCCGCCCACCCCGAACGACTCCACGAATACGCGAATCAAGACCACGGGTCCCTTCGAGTCTCTCAGGACGAGTGCCCGCGTTGAGTTCGGTATCGACTGCGCCAAGCTGAATCAAAATCGCAACTGCACACGTGAACCCCCCCGACTCACTCGGCCTTAGGCATGAACGGTGGCTCGCTCACGACCAGGGGGGGGCAGGACATCCTGGCGGGTGGCTGGGCTCCAATTGCGACATCCATGTAATCCGGTTCGCCGGCAGTGGGGTCCAAGGGGGAATGATTCGGGAAGGACAGCAATGATCCACTCCAGATCTCGACCCCGTTGCCGGCAGAACTCCTCGGCTCGTCGCCCTATCGCGGGCGTGTGCGTTGCCGTTCTCTCCTTGACTGCCTGCGTCGCGTGCAAGCCCGCCGACTCAGGCTCCTCGGACGGCGACACGGATTCCGAGACCGCGGCTGCCTGTGAACTTCCGGTGAGCTACTCGTACGAGCTATCCGACACCAACCTGCTCGAGTGTTACGACACGACGGGCAGCGAGATCGATTGCCCGAGCCCAGGCGAAGATTACTACGGTCAGGACGCCCAGTACCCGGGCACCGCCGCCGACTACTCGGTGGTGTGTGACGACGAAGTCGTCATCGACGAGAACACGGGGCTCAGTTGGGAAAGAGCGCACCACGATACGCGCGTTAGCTATCAGACGGCCGCGCAGTACTGCGCGGATCTCACGCTCGGCGGTGAAACTGACTGGCGGGTCCCCTCCATCAAGGAGCTGCTCTCGATCAGTGACTGGAGTGGAAGTCAGCACATCGACGGGGCTTTCTACATCGACGGCACGCGCTTCGACTTCGACTACCCCGACATCGACGACGACGACCTCACCGGATCGCACAGCAACCAGATGATGGGCCAGACATGGTC
>JAAELU010000374.1 GCA_024226255.1 bacterium
ATGGCGCTCCTGTTTGCCCGCAGCATCAGCCGCCCCGTGCAGAAATCGGTGCAAATTGCCGGGCGTATCGCCAAGGGTGACTTGAATATCGAGGTCGATGTGGATCGCAAGGACGAGATCGGTCAACTGCTCGGCGCGATGAAGGAGATGGTGAAACGGATGGCGGAGGTGATCAGCCAGGTACGCTCCGGTGCCGACAATCTTGCCTCGGCCTCCAACGAAGTCAGTGCTACCGCACAATCCATCAGCCAAGGTGCCACGGAACAGGCGGCCAGCGTGGAAGAGACCACGGCCAGTATCGAAGAACTCAACGCATCGGTACAACAAAATACCGAAAACGCACGGGTCACCAACAGCATGGCGACCACTGCGGCACAGGAGGCGGATCGTGGGGGCGAGGCAGTCACCCGTACGGTAAGCGCCATGAAGGAGATCGCCGGCAAGATCGGATTGATCGAAGACATCGCCTACAAGACCAACCTGTTGTCGTTGAACGCGGCCATTGAGGCCGCTCGGGCCGGAGAGCACGGCAAGGGGTTTACCGTGGTGGCGGCGGAGGTGCGCAAGCTCGCCGAGAACAGCCGGGTGACCGCCCAGGAGATCAACGAGCTGGCTACCAATAGCGTGACCATTGCCGAGCAGGCAGGTGCTCTACTGGAGCAGATGGTGCCGAATATCACCAAGACGGCCGATTTGGTCGAAGAGATCACCGCCGCCTCCGGCGAGCAGGCTTCCGGTATCGGCCAGATCAACGATTCCATGTCCCAGTTGGACAAGGCAACCCAGCAGAACGCCTCGGCCTCCGAGGAGCTGGCCGCCACATCGGAGGAACTCTCGGG
>JAAELU010000375.1 GCA_024226255.1 bacterium
CCAGAAAGCGTTCTTCGACGAGCTCCTCGAGAGGCTCACCGTCAAACAAAAAGAGCCGGCGTACAAGCTGCTGCACCTCTTGTTCACCCATCCTCCGATAATCATTACCGCCGCGGGTGAGTTTGCCGGAGAGGAGCTGCCTCCGTCCCGGAGGAACATCATCAACCAAGCGACGGTGTCGATGGGTTACTTCATCGATTTTCTGCACAAGCTCAAGGCTCTCGGCGTCTATGACTCGTCTTTGATCGTGCTCCATGCGGACCACGGAAACCGCAGAAAAATCGACATGCTGGGCGCCGCTGGAGATTCCTCCGAGCGTATCCCGCACCT
Organism: bacterium; assembly: GCA_024226255.1. Classification (GTDB taxonomy): domain Bacteria; phylum Actinomycetota; class Acidimicrobiia; order Spongiisociales; family UBA5794; genus JAHEJX01. Next base: position 331 of record JAAELU010000375.1, read on the forward strand.
CGAGCGCATGGCCGGGAGCGCGATGCCGCTGATGCTCATCAAGCCACCGCATAGCACCAGGCCTTTGACAGTCTCCGAGGCGCATACTCAGTTGACGGACCTGCCGGCGACCATCGCCACGATTCTGGGTTTTGCCGAGGAGTTCGACGGCCTCTCGATGTTTGCAGACGAGCTCGGCGAGCCCGGCGAAGCTCGCGAACGCCGGTACTTCAACTATCGTTGGCAACGCAAATACTGGCGGGCCGATTACATGGACAAGGTCAACGAGTATCGCATCCAGGGCAGCGTCTTCGACCGAGCGTCGTGGCGACCGGGGCCGATACACCGTCCGCCAGAGTCACTGGCCCCGCAAGATGCCGGGCGACCGTCACCGAACGGTCATTGATTCCCAGCAGAACGCGGTTCAATCCGTCAATGCCGCGACGATCGCATCAACCGCGGCGTCGGCGAGAGCACGCACCTCGTCGTCGGTGCGGTCCTGGATCGGGTGCGGCACGAAGACGCCCGCGGGGTGGGAGCCGAGAGCCTCGGCCTGGACCGCGGCGGCGGCTTCGAACTCGCTCGAGGCGATCATCACCCCCGGGATGCCGCGGGCTTCGA
>JAAELU010000376.1 GCA_024226255.1 bacterium
CTCAGCCGGGTATGACGATCGTGTGCGGGGACTCGCACACGGCAACCCATGGTGCATTCGGAGCGCTGGCGTTCGGCATTGGCACATCCGAAGTCGAACACGTCTTGGCGACCCAGACTCTTCCTCAGCTGAAGCCAAAGGCGATGGCGATCAACGTCACCGGTGAGCTCGGATTCGGCGTCACCGCCAAGGACATCGTCCTCGGAATCATCGCCAAGATCGGTGTTGGCGGTGGCACCGGCTACGTCATCGAATACCGCGGCGAGACCATAGAGAACCTCTCCGTGGAAGGCCGGATGACGATCTGCAATATGTCGATCGAAGCTGGAGCCCGGGCTGGACTCATCGCCCCCGACCAGAAGACATTCGACTATCTCGAGGGACGCCCTCAGGCTCCTCGCGGAGACGATTGGAATGCCGCCGTCGAGTACTGGCGAACGCTGCCCAGCGATCCCGATGCCACCTTCGACGTCGAGGTCGACATAGATGCTTCCCAATTGGAACCGCACGTGTCATGGGGTACCAACCCGGCCCAGACACTCCCCATATCAGCGGCCGTGCCGGCACCCTCCGACTTCACCGACCCGCTCGATCAGGACTCCACCGAGCGGGCACTTGCCTACATGGACCTGACTGCCGGAACACCAATCACCGCCATCGAGATCGACCGCGTGTTCCTCGGCTCGTGCACCAATGGCCGCATCGAAGACCTGCGCGCCGCGGCCGCAATCCTCGACGGTCGCAAAGTCAAAGACGGAGTGCACGCCATGGTCGTGCCGGGTTCCGGCCTGGTGAAGCTGGAGGCCGAGGATGAAGGCCTCGACCGGATCTTCAAGGAAGCCGGCTTCGAGTGGCGCGATGCCGGCTGCTCCATGTGCCTGGGCATGAATCCCGACTACCTCCTCCCCGGCCAACGCTGCGCCTCAACGTCGAATCGCAACTTCGAGGGTCGTCAGGGCCGCGGCGGACGGACCCATCTCGTCAGCCCCGAAATGGCCGCGGCAGCCGCTATCGAGGGTCGCTTCGTCGACGTTCGGACGTGGAGTCCCAAGTGAAACCAGTCTCAAGGATTGCGGGGCGGATGGCCCCGCTGCCACGCAACAACGTCGATACCGATCAGATCATGCCCAAACAGCACCTGAAGCGGGTCGAAAGAACCGGCTTTGGGCCGTATGTCTTCTATGACTGGCGTTACGACGAGGAGGGCGAAGCCCGGGCCGACTTCATCCTCAACCACCCGGACTATCAAACGGCCAACATGCTCATTTCAGGTCACAACTTCGGGTCCGGTTCTTCTCGTGAGCACGCTCCCTGGGGTCTCGAGGACTGGGGCTTCGAAGCCATCGTGGCGCCGTCGTTCGCCGACATCTTCTACAACAACTGCGTCAACATAGGTCTACTACCGGTGACCCTTACCGAGGACGAGGTAGCCGAGTTGATGGAATTGGCCCACGACCCGGCCAACCACGTGGTCATAGACCTCGACAAACAAACCGTGACTTCCGGTGATTTCCAGGCGTCCTTCGAAATCGACCCCCATGCGAAACATCGCCTGCTCAACGGCCTCGACGACGTCGGGCTGACTCTGGCTCATGGCAACTCGATCGATGCGCACGAAGACGAACGTCCTACGTTCAAGCCAACGATTGATTAGAGCGCACGGCGGCCTGGCATGAATCGACCCACCCGCCATGACCAGGCGATCGCGATCCTGAAGCTGCGGGGGCATCGAATGGCCTCGCAGATCATCGGCCGCCGCGCCACCAACGCTGCCGACTTCACCGAGGCGTTCAACGTCGAGAGGATTGACCTGGTCTCCGCCATCCCGAATCCCGAGGAGATGCTGCGCCTTGGTCGCAACATCGTCGGACCGCGCGACGGGTTGTACGTTCTCGATGATGACGGCAGCTACCGCGTGTACATCCAGGAGTCGGGCGAGTCTCGCAACGAGATACGCGGCGGTTTCGCAGACGCTCGAGAAGCTGTCGTCGACGCTCTGCTGCTGCTCGGCGGAATCCCCTACGTACCGGCGGGGTGACGCGGTTCGTGTCCGACTAGTCATGGGTGCTCTGCTCGTCGGATCCCTTTTGGCAGGTTGCTCGTCGACCACTCCCGACGAAACCATCAACCCTGGTCGGTTTGTTGTGTTCCTCTCGGAGATGCCCAAAAACGGGGCCCTCCACGGCTCGGGGCATGGTTTGCATCTGGTCGACTCACCAAACGAGGGCCAAGGCATTTCTCGCCAGCCGCGACGCCGAATACGCCGAGACGACGTTGAGGCCTGGGACGATCCGCGCGGCGAGCTCGAGGAGATCACCGGGCGGCGCAGCGTGCCGCAAATCGTTATCGGCGACACTCGCGTGGGCGGCTTTGATGACCTGCTGGCTTTGCACGCCGACGGTGTGCTCGATGAGCTGCTGAATCCAACCGTCGAGGCCTGAGCGGAATCAGCCCTTCGGCAGCAAGTACTCCAGAACGTCAACCGCCCGATATGAATCGGCGCCGGGCGGCAGAAATCTGGCGACTCCTGATACATCGTCGCCCGATGTAACGATGGGCATCTCGACATGCCCGTTGCGTTGGGTCTGCCCGAGTCCGATGTTGACCATCAGTGCGTTGCACAGACACCTGCGGCCGACCGTCTCCTCGACCGCACCGCCCTTTTCGACGAAGTCCTCGACCGGCTCGGCGGAGCAGCGCCATCCAACGGAGCCGTCCTCCTTGCGATAGGCGCTGCGAAGGTAGCCGAGGTCACAGTTGCGGGGCCGCGCCTGGTAATCCTCTCCCGAAGAATTGGTGCCATCCAGCTGAACGACTTTGAACGGGAAGCCGGTTGGCGACGCGATCGGGTCGGTGAACACCCGCGCCGTACCTTGGCGACTCATCTCGAGGACACGCCGCTTGATCTTTGTTTCGAAACCCGACTCTTCGCAGTAGGCAAAAGCCGTCCCAACCTGAACACCCGTGGCACCTAGCGCCAGCGCCTCTTGTACCTTCTCCGGCTCGGCGTACGAGCCGGCCAGCCAGAAGGGCAGCCCGAGATCGTGAATCACTTTGAGATCAGGTTCGTCGCGTTCGCCGTATAACGGCTCGCCGTTCTCGGTGAGTTGGCGGCGGCCGCGCGGCGGTGCGTTGTGCCCGCCGGCTGTCGGTGCCTCAACGACGAAGCCGTCGACCCTGGCTTCAACTTTCTTGGCGAGCATCGTGGCCAGGATGTGCGACGACACGATGGCGAGGAAGTCCGGGCGTGGAACCGCCGGAAGGATTCCGCCGGTGTATTCGGCCGGATCGAAACGATTCCAGACATCGGTGTCTTCGGTTGCCCCCTTGACATCGATCTTCAGCTCGACCGGCTCCCCCTTCGCCAGCAGGTCGAGAATCCCCGGGATGGCACGGGGGATCCCGGCGCCCATCAGGACGTAGTCAACTCCCGCCAGCATCGCACCGTACATCGACGGCAACGTTGGGATCTGCACCTTCTCGAGGTAGTTGATGCCGACCGGATTGCCGTGGCCTTCTCTGGCCAGATAGACCTCAACGAAATTGGCGGCGACGAGCAGGTCCAGGAGGTTGCGGGTGTGCTGGATCTTCGACATCGGCGTGGAGCGATAACGCTCGCCCTCGGGCTTGCCGCCCTCAATGAAGTACCGCTCCAAGATGCCGTCCGCCACTCCAGTGACGGGAAAAGCCGCCAGGGCGCGTCGGACGTCGCCGCCCAGGTCTCCCGCCTGGAGCCTTCGAACCAGCACCGAGTCAAGTGCGGTCCCGGATACAACCCCCAGTTGGCCGGCGGCGGAGACTGCGCTGGCGAGTTGCCATCCAGAGACGGCGATGCCCATTCCGCCTTGGATGATCACCGGGAGGTTGGATTGCATGGGCGGATGCTAGGCGACCGGGCGCCGCAAGTTTCTAGATACTTGGCGGCGGGTCCACATTCGACTCGTGGTTCAAACGTCGAGACCGCGCCGACCCAACACCTCATTGAGGATGTCAGGACGGTCCGTGACGATGCCGTCGACACCCATGTCGAGCAGCCGCTCCATGTCCGGCGCCTCGTTGACGGTCCATGCGTGCACCTGGGCGCCGGCATCATGAATGGCAGCGATGTACTTGCCATCCAGGGGCAATGACTTGTAGTCGAAAGGCAGCTGATAGGCAGCGACGGGTCGCTTGATGTGGCGACCGACGCGAGAGGCCGCCCACATGGAGAGCGCCGCGGTAGGCCCGGCCGAGGTGGCCACATGCCCTCGCGTGATCCGGCGAAACTTGGCGATCCGGCGATCCACAAACGAGCCGATGAGAGTTGACTCTTGCCGACCGGCCGCCTCGATGACGTCGGCCACCGGCCACTCCATGCCGGCGCCCTTTAGGTCGATGTTGAAGTGAACGTCGGGAAATGCCCCAAAGACCTCCGCCAAGGTAGAAATGCGAGCCTCCCCACCTCGGAGGGGATAGTCCTGGTCCGCGGCGAACTGGTGGCCGGCGTCGAGAAGTCGCAGCTCATCGAGATTGCGGTCGATGACTTTGCCGATGCCGTCGGTGGTCCTCTGGAGGGTTTCGTCGTGGAACACGACGACGTGGCCGTCCTTCGATATCCGAACATCGGTTTCGATATAGCGGTAGCCGAGATCGACCGCACCCTGGAACGCCACCATCGTGTTCTCGGGCCACAGCACCCGACTCCCCCGATGGGCAAAACGTAAGGGGCTTTCGAGGGCGAGAAATGGGGCGGTGGCGTCCATCACCAAAGGCTAGTTCTGCGTTGAGGTTCGGCGGGCGACGTCCGGTTTGCGGACCACCTCCGCAGCCCCCCTCCCCCGTCGAACGACGAAGTCGGGCGACGTTTGGGGGAGGTGGGCTGCCCGGCGGGCAGCTTGGGAGGGGGAAGCGAAGTCGCGGCTACAGCGCAACACGCTGCGGGGCACACCCAA
>JAAELU010000377.1 GCA_024226255.1 bacterium
CCCGGAAGGGTAAGCCGTCTTCGGATAGCGACTCGCTGAGCGCCGGGATGGCAGCGTCGGCAAGTTCCGCGGCAGTTGCGTCGGCGAAAGCCCGCACTGAGAGCGCCGAGGAAATCGCCAAGATGTTGGCCGCCGAAACCAAGCGGCGCTCCAAGGCGCCGCGACCGTCGGCGTCACCGCGTCAGACGTCGGCCCCGCCCCGCCAGGCATCCCCGCCGCCGCAGGCGCCACGGCCACGCCAGGCACCAAGTCAGGCGCCCCCTCCAGCGCAACCCCGCGCCCCGCAGCCGGCGCCCGCTCCGCAACCGGTCCCCGCCCCGCAACCACATCAGCAGCCGCAGACCCAGCAAGCGAAGACCCAGGGCCGGCGTGGAGTCGGTTGGCTGGTGTTTGCCGCTATCTGGGTTGTCAGCGCCATTGCCGGCTTAATCGGTGGCGACAGCGGAGATTCGACACCCGATATCTCCATCAACGTGCCGGAGATCACGATCGACTTCGGTGATCTGACATCGTCGACGCTGGCGACTCAGACCGGCTTCATGAACATCCGAGAGGTTGCTCCGGGGGCATGCATCGAATCGTTGCCCTTGGGAGATGTCATTGAGGATGTCCTGGTCGTGGGCTGTGTTGAGGGCCACCAGTACGAGGTATTTGCGAACACTTCGCTCGACGATGCCCCGGACACCTATCCCGGCTTCGATGAGGTTGTCGACATCGCTTTTGACTCATGTTCGACCCACTTCTTTGACTATGTCGGGGAGTCCTACGCATCTTCGGAGTGGTACGTAGATGTGATCACACCAACCGAGGTTGGTTGGAACAAAGGGGATGACCGTATCGTCAACTGCCTCCTCTACATTTGGGACGAGGATCTTGGTGATGCCGTGTCTGTCGACCGGACGGCTCGCGGCAGCGGGGACGCCGCCTCCTAGGCGATTGGTCTACTCAGCTGAGCTGTACGGATCCTGAGCCGGTGGCGACACGCCCTATGACGTGAGACGGGACTCCAACGGCGGCCTGAGCGGCCGCGGCGTCCGACTCGTCAACAATGACCACGAAGCCGATGCCCATGTTGAAAGTCGTGAACATGTCGGCTTCAGAGATGCCGCCGATCTCGGCAATCTCGGCGAAAACTGCAGGTCGGGGCCACGCCGCCGCGTCGATCATGGCATCGATCTGCGGAGGGAGCACCCGAGTCAGGTTGCCGGCGATTCCGCCACCCGTGACGTGGGCCATCGCGGTTACCTCAACGGCCGCGAGCAGTGACTCGATGGCGGGCGAGTAGACAACTGACGGCGCCAGCAACACCTCAGCGGCGGTTCCATCCGTCAACGGGGTGTCGAGGTCGACTCGCGATAGCACGGCGCGGCGCACCAACGAGAAGCCGTTTGATCGGACGTTGGGGCTGGCGAGGCCGATGATGGTCTGCCCCGGCGTGACGCTGGAGCCGTCGATCACTCGATCCGCCTCGACGATGCCAACCACGGCACCCGCCAGATCGAACTGGTCGGGCTCCATCACACCTGGGTGCTCGGCGGTCTCGCCGCCCAGCAAAGTGATCCCACCCGCGGCACAGGCGTGCGCCACCGACCGCACGATTCTCTCTACCCGAGCGGGAACCAGTTGGCCCACTGCCAGGTAGTCGGTCATCGCGAGTGGGCGGGCTCCGGCGGCGGCGAGGTCATCGGCGCACATCGCCACCAGGTCCCAGCCGAGCCCATCGAGCCGATCGGCCTGGCGGGCAACTTCGGCTTTGGTCCCGACGCCGTCGGTGGACATCATGAGAACCGGATCCTCGTAGCCGCGAGGAATCCGGATACCGGCAGCGAATCCACCAAAGTCGCCGATCACTCCCTGACCCCAGGTTGCAGTGACATGGCCTCCGATCTGGTCGACCGCTTGATCGGCGGCGGCGAGGTCGACTCCGGCGTCTCGGTAGCTCGTCATCAGGATCGTTCCAGCAAGTACTTGTCGCCGGTTGTCGGCACACCGGTCGGATAGTCGCCTGAGAGGCAAGCGGTGCAGAATCCGTCGGCTGGCGCTCCGGTGGCTTCGAGCAGGGCATCGAGCTCGAGATATGCGAGTGAGTCGACGCCCAGGAACTCGGCGATCTCGTGAACCTCCATCCCGGCGGCCAACAGGGTCGAGCGGTCGCCGGTGTCCATTCCGTAGTAGCAAGGCCAGCGGTAGGGAGGCGACAGTATTCGAAGGTGGATCTCGGTGGCGCCGGCGTCGCGGATCATTTGAACGAGCTGTTTTGTCGTTGATCCGCGCACGATCGAGTCGTCGACGAGCACAATCCGCTTACCGCCGAGGATTCCTGGCATGGCGTTGAGTTTCATGCGCACGCCGCGGTCCCGCATCGATTGGCTCGGGTCGATGAATGTACGCCCGACATACCGGTTCTTCACCAGGCCATCGACGTACGGAACTCCGGAGCGGGCCGCGTAGCCCTGTGCTCCCGGAATCCCCGACTCGGGAACGGGCACGACGATGTCGGCGGCGACATGCGCTTGGTCGGCGAGTAGTTCGCCCATCCGCAACCGGGCACTGTGGATTTCTTCCCCGTAGAGCCTTGAGTCCGGCCGGGCGAAGTAGACAAACTCGAACACACACATGCGGGGATCTGCCGCCTCGAACGGAAACAGGCTGGCGACACCGTCATCGTTGATGACCACCATCTCGCCGGGCGCTATCTCCCGAACGAAGTTCGCCCCGATGATGTCGAGGGCAGCCGATTCTGATGCCAGCACCCAGCCTTCATTTTCAAGTCGTCCCAAACACAGCGGGCGAAAGCCGCGAGGGTCCCTTATGCCGACCAGGGTGTTGCGGTCCATCACCGTCAACGTGAAGGCGCCTTCGAATTCCGGGGCGGCCGCTGCGATCGCCTTCGGCAGACTGCCGCAGCTGGCTACTTCGTTGGCAATGAGCTCTGTCATCAGCTCCGAGTCCGTGGTCGCTCCCTGGTCGCCCAGGTGTTCGGCGAGCGCCCCGGTGTTGGTGAGATTGCCGTTATGTGACAGGGCTATCGATGAGTCGCCGAGATCGCGATACGTGGGCTGGCTGTTCGCCCAGTTGGAAGATCCCGTGGTGGAGTAACGGGTGTGCCCGATGGCGATGTCGCCTGTCAGGCTGGCAAGTTTGCCCTCGTCGAAGACTTGGGCAACCAGGCCGAGGTCCTTGTAGACGGTGATGGCGTTGCCGTCGCTGGCTGCGATTCCGGCGCTCTCCTGGCCGCGGTGCTGGAGCGCAAACAATCCGAAGTAGGCAAGTCGGGCAGCCTCCTTGCCCGGCGCAAACACGCCGAACACGCCGCAAGCCTCTCCGATGGTTATCGGCGTAACCGCCGACATCTCCGCCACGAGGGGGATTGTAGGTCAGATGTGGGATGTGCGATGTACCTGGCTGCGGGGTTGGGGTGAAGTCAGAAGTCAGAAGTCAGAAGTCAGAAGTCAGAAGTGGTAGGCATTGGGAGGTGAGGGAATTGGTTCCTGCTTCATTCTGACTTCTCTCTAACCCCAGCCGGCCGGAATCACCGTCACTACCACGATTGACGCCACCAGGACGGCAGTGGCGAGCACGGTGCGGGTCAGTTTTGGGTTGTTGGACTGTGGTGCTGCCAAGCCCCACGCCCACCCAATGGCCAATCCGCCCAGCAAACCGCCGAGATGGCCCTGCCAGCTGATGTTCAGTCCGGAGGCAAAGAACGGGAGGACGATGCCGACGCCTACCAGGTAGAGCATCTGCCGGTTGGCCATCATCCGGGCGCCACGATGGCCCGACTTGTAGGCGGCATACATCCACACCGCGACTATTCCGAAGATGGCACCGGATGCACCGATGGATGAGTCTCTGATCCCTCCGAGGTAGTACCCGGCGACACCACCGGTGGCAGCCGTTGCCACATACAAGGCGGCAAAAGGTGCACTGCCAACCTGGCGCTCTAGCGCCGGCCCCAGCATGTAGAGGAAGTACATGTTGAAGCCGATGTGAATTATCAGGCTGTAGCTATGCACCAAGGCGGAGCTGACAAGGCGCCACCACTCACCGTTGGCGAGGGCAAAGTTCCACGAAGACAGGTTCTGGAAGAGCCAGTCCCGAGCTTCCTGATTGACCAGCCCCACAGCGAAGACCGCGATGGTGATTGCGAGGATCGCCTTGTTGACCGGCGCGTTGTTGAGTCCTGCGGCAACACCGGTGGTTTGTCGAGCATCGATAACTCGATTGCGTCCCTTGGGTTTGGCGCACTCCGGGCAGCGTTGTCCCACCGCACTGTCGTGGGAGCACTCGGCACATATCGGTCGTCCGCACTCGGAACAAGACAGCCGCGTTTCGCGGCTCGAATGGCGATAACAAACGGGGGGGCGTGACCCCATCGGGTCGGGCGTGTCCATGATCGTGCCAAACTACCGGTTTCTGAGTACAAACAGGGGAGGAACATGGGAGAGCCCGAAGCATTGACAGATCTCGACTTGCATCGACGGATGGCGGTCGAACTCTTCAACCGCACATGGGAGTTGCTTGATGAGGCAAATCGCACGCCCTCGCAGGATCGCGAAATGTTGGGCGCCGCCATGGGATCCCATTACCACTGGGGACGTGTCGGCGACGAGAAGAACTTTGCGATCAGCGATTGGCAGGTTGCCCGTGTTCTCGCCTCGGTCGGCGACGCCGATCTGGCGCAGAAGTTTGCCGAAATGGCATTGCGCAGAGCTGTCGACAGCAATCTGGGGCCTTTCCTTGTCGGCTGTGGGCACGAAGTGCTCGCCCGGGTGGCTGATCTCAACGGTGACGACCATGCCCGCGACAACCACCTCGCTCGCGCCGACGACCTGCTCAGCGTGATCGACGATCCCGACGAACGTGATCTGCTCAAGGCCGACCTGGACTCGCTGCGCTGATGGACGATCCCGGCCTCGTTGCCCCGATCTACGACTTCCTAGGTCTGACAGTGCGCGTCACCGGGCCGGGAAGCGCAGAGGGCACGATGCTGGTTACCCGGCAGCACTTTTCCCAGGTGGAGCGGATGCACGGCGGCCTCGTATTCGTCGTCTTCGACACCGTCATGGGCGGCGCCGTCCACTCCTTGCTCGACGAGGACACGGACATCGCCACTATCGACATGCACCAGCGATTCATCAGAATGGTCCCTGAGGGACCGCTGCGGGTCACCGCTGAGGTTTTCCACCCCGGCCGCAAAGTGATGCAAATCCGTGGCGAGGCCTATGAGGCCCGCGGCAAGCTGGCCGCAACCGCGAGCGGTTCATTCATCGTTCTCCCGAAGTAGGCGCGAGATAGGGGCTCTGGCGTGGTGACTGTGCGATCAGCGGTGCGTGACAGCCCGTTTGTCATAGCCGGTCGTAGTACGCGGAGAGCGGCGGCGTAAACGTGTTCTCTCCCCCCGTCTGACTCCGCTTTGGGAGGCAGACGTTTGGGGGGAGTCCCCGAGGAACGAGGGGGAGGGGGGAAGCGGAGGTAGTCGAAGAAGAAAACGTTGCGTCGTGGTGCCAAGTGCTTGCGAGCCGAGAGCTGGCGGCGGGGGGCTGTCCGCCGACGCGTGTTGCGGTGTTGTCGCGCCCTCAGCTTCCCCCTCCGCCTCGCAGAGCCTCGGCACCTCCCCCAGGCGTTGCCCGCCCAAAGCGGCGTGCAACGGGGGAGGAGACACGCGCGCCCTCAGCTTCCCCCTCCCAAGCTGCCCGCAGGGCAGCCCACCTCCCCCAAACGTCGCCCGCCCAAAGCGGCGTGCAACGGGGGAGGAGACACGCTCGCGCTATGCCATCCGACGAGGCAGCGCGTCGCGCCACACTCGGGCGGCATCGGCCAGCGGCACAGAACCATGCTCCCCAAAGTCCAACTGATCGCCGCCCATCTCGCCGATGCGCACGGCCGGCACCTCCACCTCGGGCATTGCCCCCGGCTCACATAGCGCCAGGAAGCGATGCGGACCTTCACTCCACAGTTCACTCCAGCCGACATCGCGCACGGTGCAGCCAAGCCCGCCGGCGATGGCGATCTCGGCCAGGGCGACTCCGAGTCCGCCGGCCGAGAGGTCGTGAAGCACCGGGAGGCTGTGGGCCAGCTCGGTAGCGGTGGCGATCACTTGTGGCCCCAACTCGGGGTCGGCAGGTGCGGGCCGGCCGTCCAGGCGGCCCAGGATCACCCGGGCGTATGCGCTGGCGGCGAAGTCCGTGTCGTCCCTCGGGCCGAGCAACCAGATCTCCATGCCATCCGCGGCTCGGTCCAGCCGCGGGGGAGCGGACGGCATGGGGTCGGCGAACCCCAGCATGCCGACAACGGGCGACGGATAGATGTCGACACCGTTGGACTCGTTGTAGAACGAGACGTTGCCCCCGATCACTGGAATGCCGAGCTGTTCACAGGCCTGTGACATACCTTCGACAGCCTCGATGAACTGCCACATGATCTCCGGCTTCTCCGGGTTGCCGAAGTTGAGATTGTCCACGACGGCGAAAGGCCGGGTGCCCGCTACCGCAACGTTTAGCGCGGCTTCCATGACAAGCCGTGAGGTGCCCCGCCGCGGGTCGAGGTAGCAGCGGCGGCCATTGCCGTCTGTAGAGACTGCCAGCCCCTTCTCCGTGCCCTTGATCCGCAGCAGTGACCCGTCGTGACCCGGCTCGACGACCGTATTGAGGAATAGCTGATGGTCGTACTGCTGGTAGATCCACGATTTGTCGGCCAGAGCGGGGTCATCGAGCAGCGCCAGCAGGACATCACCGACCTCCCCGGCCGGGGCCGACTCGAGACCGGCCGCCCACAGGTCATCCAGATTGGCGGGCCGGGCGGAAGGCCTGTCGTACTTGGGGGCATCGTCGCTGAGTGATGCCGCCGGCAGTTCCGCTACGAGTTCCCCGTGCTGGCGAATTCGCAGGGCGCCACCCTCGGTAACGGTCCCGATGACATTGGCGTGAACTTCCCACTTTTTGGCGATCGCGATGACCTCGGCCACGACCTCCGGCTCGACGATGGCAAGCATGCGTTCCTGGGATTCGGACATGAGGATCTCTCCGGCTGTCATTCCCTTCTCGCGCAGCGTTACCGAATCCAGGTCGACGTCCATACCCATACCGCCGTTGGCGGCACACTCACTTGTGGCACATGAGATACCGGCGGCCCCAAGATCCTGGATCCCAACGACCAATCCGCGCTCGTACAGCTCGAGACAGGCTTCGATCAGCTTCTTCTCCTCGAACGGGTCACCCACTTGAACCGAGGGCCGCTTGGCACCGGACGTTTCGTCGAAACTGGCCGAGGCCAGGATCGAGGCACCTCCGATTCCGTCCCGGCCGGTGGCGGCTCCGAGCAGAATCGCGATGTTGCCGACGCCCGAAGCTGCGGACAGCACCAACTGTTCCCGCTTGAGGAGGCCGAGGGCCATGACATTGACCAGTGGATTCGCCGAGTACCGGTCGGCGAATTCGACCTCACCGCCGAGCGTTGGGACTCCAACGGCGTTGCCGTAGCCCGCAATGCCGGATACGACACCGTTGAGTAGGTAGCGGTTGTGGGCATCGTCGAGTTCACCAAAGCGCAGCGGGTCCCACACTGCGATCGGGCGGGCCCCCATAGTGAAGATGTCTCGCAAGATGCCGCCGACGCCGGTGGCAGCGCCTTGATATGGCTCAACAAACGACGGATGGTTGTGGCTCTCGATGCGCAGCGCCGCCAACCAGCCGTCCCCTAGGTCGACCACACCGGCGTTTTCCCCAGGTCCGACGACGACCCAGGGAGCTTCGGTGGGGAAGCGCCCCAAGTGCATCCGCGACGACTTGTAGGAACAATGTTCACTCCACATCACCGAATACATGGCCAGCTCGGCGGGCCGTGGCTCGCGGCCGAGGATCTCGATGACGGACTGATACTCATCGTCTGTCATGCCGAGCTGACGGTGGGCCGGCTCTGCTCCAGAGTCCGTGGCGATCATGCTCACGGCGTTGCTCCGGCTAGTTCGAGGAACGTCGCCATCGATCGCATTAGGCCCAGGCCGTCGGTGGAGCCGAGGATCGTCTCGACCGCTCGTTCCGGATGTGGCATCAAACCAGCCACGTTGCCGGCGGCGTTGGCGACTCCCGCAATGTTGCGCTCGGAACCGTTCGGGTTGGCGGGCTCCGTGGGGTTCCCGGCCTCGTCGCAATAACGCAGGAGAACCTGTCCGTTGGCTTCGAGCTCATCGAGTGTTGCCGGGTCGGCCACGTAGTTGCCCTCGTAGGAATTGAGGGGGATTCGTAGAACCGCTCCCGGCTCGGTAGCCGCCGTCAGGACCGACGTCGCCGATTCGACGCGCACGTGGATCGGCTTGCAGATGAACGAAAGATCGCGGTTGGCCACCAGTGCACCCGGCAGCAGCCCGGCCTCGCAGAGAACCTGGAACCCATTGCAGATGCCGAGGACGGGCGCTCCCGCCTGGGCCAATGCCGCCACCGAATCCATGACCGGCGAGAAGCGAGCAATCGCACCGGTGCGGAGATAGTCGCCGTGAGCGAAGCCGCCCGGAAGGACCACCCCATCGAACGCCGAGAGGTCGGTTTCGAGATGGAAGACGAGCTCGGATTTGATGTCGAGCAGCCCGAGGGCGTGTTTCACATCGTGTTCGCAGTTGGTGCCGGGAAAGACAACGACGGCGACGTTCAACCGACAACCTCGATGTCAAAATCTTCGATGACCGGGTTGGCCAGCAGCCGACGGCACATCGATTCCACTTCCTCAGAGGCGGCGGCGGCATCATCACCATCCATGTCGAGGTAGATGGTCCGCCCGAAGTGGGTGTCGGTCACTGCGCTGTATCCGAGGTTCTGGAGAGCGGTCAGCGTGGTGAGGCCCTCCGGATCGGAGAGCCCTTCCTTGCGCCGAATGTCAATGCGAAATCTCATTTGGGCCCCAGATAGGTGGCGAAACTGGCGCCGGTCAGACGTTCGTAGGCCTCTATGTATCGATCGCGGGTCGACTTGATGACGTCGGTCGGGAGGGTGGGAGGTGGTGGCGTTTTGTCCCATGGCTGGGCTTCGAGCCAATCGCGCAGCGGTTGTTTATCGAAGCTCGGCATCGTGCTCCCCGGCGCCCAGGCGTCGGCCGGCCAGTAGCGGGAGCTGTCGGGAGTCAGTACCTCGTCGATGAGTCTCACCTCGCCGTCGACGATCCCGAATTCAAACTTGGTGTCGGCGAGGATGATCCCGCGTTCGGCGGCGTATTCGGCGCCGGCTCTGTAGATGTCGAGGCTGCGTGCCTTGAGGTCCTCGTACATGTCGTCGCCGACGAGCTGTCGGGCTCCAGCCACGGTGAGGTTCTCATCGTGGCCACTGTCCGCCTTGGTGGCCGGCGTGAATATGGGCTCATCGAGCCGGTCCGCCATCTGCAGCCCGTCGGGGAGGTGCTCGGTGGTCGGCCCGCCGCCGGCGGCGTACTCCTTCCATGAGGACCCATACAAATAGCCGCGGATGACACATTCCATTGGAATGACCTCGCACCGGCGCACCAACATCATCCGCCCGCTCAGGTACTCGGCATCGGCCGAGGCGAGACCCGGAACCTCCGCGGGATCGGTGGAGAGAAGGTGATGGGGAGTGTCGAGAAGATCGAACCAGTGGGTCGATAGCCCGGTGAGGACCTTGCCTTTGTCGGGTATCGATTCGCTCATGACGACGTCGTACGCGGAGATGCGATCCGACGCCACAATCAGCAGCCGATCGGCGTCAACTTCGTAGATCTCGCGAACCTTGCCCGACGCAAGATGGTTCAGTCCCAGCACGAGCCAATGGTAGTGCCCCGCCGTAGCGCCGCGATTCCGCTTCGTGATGCGATTGGCGGCGATAATCGTGGGATGAGAAGACAAAGCGGCTCGATCGTGACGTACCGCGCCGGATACAACTTCGTGATGGGCATCTTTGGACTTGCCCTCGTTGGCTCGATGCTGCCCGTGATTGCCAAAAAGGGTTCGAATGTGGCGTTCCCCCTGGCCGCTGGATTCCTCGCGGCATTTGTGGCTCTTGCTTGGACTGTCACGATGAACCCCCGGGTCGAACTCCACGACACCCACGTCCTTGTCGTTACCCACCACCGGAAGGTTGGGTTCAGCTACGCGGAGATCCGATCCGCCGAGTTAGATGGGCACTACTTCATGATGGGCCGGCTGCTGCGGATCGTTGGGAGGACCGATCGGGTGACCGTATGGCCTGGGGGCGGGAGCACGCCACCGGGGTGGCAAGTGCAACTTCAGGCCGAACTCAAGCACCGGATCAGGAGTCAAGACGCAACTCCAGGCGATCCCATTGATAGCTAGATCACTCCTCACTCCTCATTTCTCACATCTCACATCCCACATCTCGTATCTCCCTCCCGCGCCCTATTGGGCCAGATCCCCTTTACCATTGGGGTGATGAACCAACCTTCCTCGATTCCTACCGGCCAGCCGTGGGGTGAAGAGGCAACTCCGTATCAAGCGCTCGGTGGTGACGCCCGGGTGCGCGAGCTCAGCGAACGGTTTTACGACCGGGTTGAGGCCGGCGCACCGGGCCTGCGAGCGATGCTTCCTAAAGATGATTCAATCTCGCGTACCAAGCTCTATGAGTTCCTGAGCGGGTGGATGGGTGGTCCGCCGCTGTATGTGGAGAAGCGGGGTCACCCTCGGCTGGGGATGCGTCACATGCCGTTTCCCATTGGCACGACGGAAATCGAGGACTGGCTGCGCTGCATGAGCGAAGCCCTCGACGAGCTCGAAGTGAGTGGTCGGCTCCGTACCTATCTCGATGCTCAGTTCAGCCATTCCGCTCATTGGTTGCGCAACGAATGAGCGGCCACGTGACGCGCCGGACCTTTCTCGCCGGAGTGGTCGGGGCTGCCGTGGCAGCCTGGGCGCTGCTGCGCGACCGTGGTCTGGCCACCGACACGAGCGCCGGCACCACCACACCACCCACGCCAACGTCGACTCCTGACTCCACCGCGGTGACCCAGCCCCCGGCGACGACCACGATCACGTCGACGACAACATCAACCACTTCAGCCCCGCCCGCTGTGCGAATCGAGGCGCTCTGTCGCGACGCCTGGGGGGCGGCCGAGCCACAAGGCGAATTCACACCTCACGAGATCGAGCAACTCACGGTGCACCACACCGCCCGGCTGCTGCCTGACAACCGCAATGCCCCGGCGGCCGTCCTCGGCCATCAACGGTTTCATCAG
Organism: bacterium; assembly: GCA_024226255.1. Taxonomy (GTDB): domain Bacteria; phylum Actinomycetota; class Acidimicrobiia; order Spongiisociales; family UBA5794; genus JAHEJX01. The sequence goes on from JAAELU010000377.1 coordinate 11,191, forward strand.
CTCGATCGGGGATGGCCCGATATCGCCTACCACTTCATTGTCGATCTCGAGGGGAATGTGTACGAGTGCCGGCCGGTCGACGCGGTCGGCGACACGGGAACCAATTACGACCCGACCGGCCACCTCCTCGTGTGCTGTGAGGGCAACTTCAACGATCAACAGCTTCCGGCAGCGCAGGAGGCGTCCCTGGTCAATGTCCTGGCTTGGGCGTCGGCCAAGTTCGGCGCAGCTTCGACCACGATTCGGGGCCATCGCGACCTGGCCGCCACAACCTGCCCCGGAGATAATCTTTACCCGTCGATCGAGTCGGGTGACCTTGCCGCCGCGGTCGAAGCGGTCATTGCCACCGGCGGCGTCGAGCTCGAGGTCGTGTGCGGGGCGGCCGCTGCAGATCGGATAAAGGCTATCGAGGCGTAGAAGGCGCTGTTCCTAAAGTTTGCCAAGCGGAAAGCCGAGGGGGTCAGGTGGATACTGCACAGAGATCAAACAAGAGTTTTGTCCTAGCCGCCGCCGTCCTCGGCGTGCTGGCGTTCTTCGCCATCGGAGCCCGCGCCGTCGTGGCCGACGCGTATGGCGGTCCACTCGATGCTGCTGCCGCTCTTCCGGCGGACATGCAGGGAGTGGTGGTGGTCGACCTGGCGGAGATCCGCGACTTCGCGGATTCCGACCTAGTCGCCTACTCCATCGAGCTGGGCCAGGAGACCGGAGAATTGCCGCCGGGAGACCCTGAGGGCTCGTTGATCGACTTCATTGACAGCGAGCTAGGCATCGATATCGACAAGGACGTTCTTTCCTGGATAGGTCGATCCGCCGCAGTTGGTGTCGCCGGCGACCTCAGCCAACTGGAGCCCGAGTCCGTTATTGCCGCAATTACGGTGCGCAACGTCGAAGAGGCATGGCGCTTCGTGGACCTGGTGGTTGAACGCACCTTGGCCGAGGTTCCCTCAGCGGTGAGCTCAGAGACGACCATCGACGGCCTTCGAGTCGTGCTCTTGGACTCGGGAGAGAATCCCGCTCACTTCGGGGTCAAGGGCGAGCATCTGGTGATCGCCGACAGCCGCCAATCCATCCAGTCGGCCTACGACACGATTGATTCCGGAACCTCGGTTCTCGATGCCGAGTGGTTCCGCGCCGCCGACAGCGAGTTGGACCGCAATGCGTGGATGAAGATCATGGTCGACCCGGCGTTCCTCAATGACTCTCTCGCCGAGATGACCGAGTTGCTCGACCAATCCGGCGACACCGGCTCTCGGCTCGGTGACAACGCTCTCACGTCGATCGGGCTCAGCTACGGCCTCGAGGGCGATGAAGTGACGATGGAGGCCTATCTCGGCTTCACCGAGGAGTTCGGCACTGAGATGTCGAGTCCGCTGCCGTTGACGATGCTTGCGGACCTTGCCCACACACCCGACGTCCTGTTTGGAGTGGAACTGCCCGACGACTTCGGCGAGCTGATGTTGGCCGGAATCGAAGAGTCGTCGCCCGGAGCTGTTGCTGAAATGGAGGAAACCTCCTTGCAGTTCCTGGGAATCGACTTCGTGAGCGCCGGACTCGCCGAGCTGAGTGGCCACTTCATGGTTTCGGCATCGGGTGACGGACTCGACGCTTTCGATGTCTTGGTTTCGGCTGGTCTGGCAGACAGCCAGCCACTGACCGCTGCGTTCGAGGAGCTGCGGGTCCAGATGGCGTCCGATGGCATCGAATTGGGTGGCCGCGATGGTCTGCTGCGCTTCCGCGACGAGAACATCGATATTGGTGTCCTCGGCGATGAGTTTGTGTTCCAGGCCGACAGCGATCCGGGGACAGCGACTCCATTCGTCGACTCCGAGGGCTACGAGTGGCTCGCCTCCAACTTCCCCCGCGGCGCCATCTTCTACATGGATCTACAAAGCCTGATGGGCGCCGACGAACTGGGACTCGATCCAGAGATGTTCGATGATCTCGACGCTCTGCGCCTGGGCGCCACCTTCGACGCAGGTGCCGACAACGTGCGCTTCACCGGCATCCTCCAGATCAGCCTCAGCGGCCGCTAGCGGACCGCAACACGCGCCGGCGTGTAGCCAATCGCCGCGGGTTGCGCGGCTCTCGCGCTCTTGGTACCGCGACGCGACGTTCGCTTTGGGGACTGCCTTTGTTTCCCCCCTCCCCCTCGTTCCTCGGGTGCTCCCCCCAAACGTCTGCCTCCCAAAGCGGAGTCAGACGGGGGGAGAGACACCGTCTACGTCTGAGGTGCGACGTTCGGGTCTCCTGCCCCGTCGAACGACGCAGTCGGGCGATGTTTGGGGGAGGAGCCGGGGCCCTGCGAGGCGGAGGGGGACGCGGAGTCGCCGCAACACCGCAACACGGGCCGGCGGACACATGACCGCCGCGAGTACTCGGAGATCGTGCTCTTGGTACCGCGACGCGACGTTCGCTTTGGGGACTGCCTTTGTTTCCCCCCTCCCCCTCGTTCCTCGGGTGCTCCCCCC
>JAAELU010000378.1 GCA_024226255.1 bacterium
ACACAAATTACACCGACGTAGTCAAGGACGTATCGCTCGGAGGCCTCGCTCCAGTAACCAGTGATCAGACCCTCCGATGCCCCGCCGTTTGAAGGCGCAGCCGATACTGACTACTGACTACTGACTACTGACTACTGGCAAAGCCCGGCCGATGCGACGACGGATCCTCCAAACCTCCCAAAGAGTTGTCAGATAACTCGACGCCTTGACGCGACTAGCCAGCCGATGCTCCCACCGCACGGGCACTTCGACGACGGGAAACCCGGCGTGACGAGCAAGCGCGAGGGCTTCGACATCGAATGCCCACCCGTCCACCTCGGCACCGGTGAACACCTCCATGGCGACGTCGGCCGTGAAGAGCTTGAAACCGCGCTGCGAGTCGCGCACTCCCGGCAACACCAGCAACTGAATGAGCCGGTTGCCCACCCGGCCGCCGAGAACACGGAGCCGCGATTGTGGTGACAACACCTGGGCGCCCTCAACTGCCACCGAGGCGATCGCCACCCCGCGGCCGCCAACGCTCTCGAGAGCTCGGTCGAGCGCGGCCAGTTCGTCGATCGGTGTAGAGCCGTCGGCATCAGTGAACACCCGCTTGGCCCCCTCTGCGGCCAGCATCCCGGTTCGAACTGCATGGCCCTTGCCGCGGTTCTGGGGCGACTCGATCACCTTGACGGGGTACGGGCCGGTCCAGCTGCGCGCCAACGCAACAGTGCCGTCGGTTGATCCATCGTCGACCACGATTATCTCTGCCGACATGTCTTGAGCCGCGATGTAGTCACCTATCTCAGCGAGTGTCGCCTCGAGCCTGGCTTCCTCGTTGTACGCGGGCACGATGATGCTGTAGTCGGTCATTGGACTGCCTGTCTAGATATCGGGACCGCCCTAACGGCCAAGGCCGTAGCGGCCACGAGAGTCCCGGTCATCGCAACAACGAGGACAACCGTGTTGGCGACGGGAGCGGAGGCCATGTAGAGCCATCCGCTGAGCCAGACAACGGCCGAAAACACCTTCATCCGAGCGTCGAGATCCAAGAGGAGGATGAGGGCAACGAGGGCAACGCCGGCCTCGTAGAACAGAGACTGCGGAGCAATCATCACAAGCCCCGCTCCGGCCAGGGCGTATCGCTGGGCAACTGTGACGTGCCGACGACGCCACAGCCACGTCAGCGCCAGAAGTCCCAGCGCCATCGTCGCCAGGCCGAGCACTTGGCCCACGGAGCCGGTCATGCCGGTCAGATGTTCGATGAAGCCGGGCCAAGAAACGAAGAGCGGCCCGTTGACGGTCGCATTGATGTCACGAAATGCGGTGGCTTGTTCCCACCAGGGGCCAACCCAGCCAAGGCCGAGTACGGCGGCGCCTGCCAGGTAGAGGGCAACCCAGGTTGCGCCAGTTCCGAAGAGAACTCGCCATCGTCCGCTCAAGCCGGCGAGGACCGCCAGCGGGACGCCGAATTGTGGCTTGTACGCCAGCATCCCGATGGCGACTCCAGCGACAACCGGGTAGCCGGACGCTTCAGCGCGCGCCGCGGCCGCGAACAGGAGCATGGTCAGCGCCGTGTTCTGGCCTCCAATGAGCGACGCCAGCAGTGGCTGAAACAGCATGACCGCCGCAATCGCGGCGATCGGGTATCGGTCGACCGTCGGGCTCAACGGGCGCAATAGGAGCACAGACGCCACGGCGGCCGCTGCCATCAGGACCATCTGCACAATGAGCGCCGCCCGATAGCCGAGAGGAGCGATGACTGCGTATCCCGTCGCAACGAATGGTGGGTACGCAAAGAAGAGGTACCCGCCATCGTTCTTGATCAGGCCGTCTTGGGCCGCTTGCTGTACGACCGGGTCGTAGAGCGTGTCGTATCCGCTCGACGTGACGATGTTGCCAGCCGCGTAGAACGCCGGGAAGTCGCCTCCGAGTTGCCCGCTGTCATCGGGAGCCAGTGCCGTGCCAAGAAGCGTCACCAGGGCCAACGTGACCAGTGCCACCAAAGGGATGACGGTCAAACGGAAGTGCTGTCGCGAGGACCGGGTCGGCGTTGACGACGAGTTCATATCAACCTCGAGAACGGATTCCACCCCACAGTATCGGAAGTGTCAGGTAGGTACTGAGTATTAACTACCGGCTACTGACTGCTCCGAACTCACGCGGCGCCATCCACGAGTTCGCGGTGCTCTCGCTTCAGCTCGTTGACCTCGTCACGAAGCCGGGCGGCGTACTCGAATCGAAGGTCGGCCGCGGCTTCGTGCATTTCCTCCTCGAGGCTCTGGATCAGCCGAGCCAGATCGTCCGCCGACAGGTCTAGTGGCTCCCGGCTGCGCAACTCCCGAGCCCGGCGATCGCCGGAACCGGAACTCGCTGACCCGACCAATTCGAGAATGTCGCTGATACGTTTCCGAATGGTCTGCGGATCAATGTTGTTCTCCCGGTTGTGATCAACCTGCAGCCGACGCCGGCGGTTGGTCTCATTGATCGCAACCTGCATCGAATCGGTCACGCCATCGGCGTACATCACAACCTGGCCCTCGACGTTGCGCGCGGCGCGGCCGATGGTTTGGATCAGGCTGGTCTGGGAGCGCAGGAAACCTTCCTTATCCGCATCGAGGATTGCCACGAGGCTGACCTCTGGAAGGTCGAGTCCTTCCCGCAACAAGTTGACGCCGATCAGCACGTCGTACTCCCCGAGCCGCAGCTCTCGCAGAATCTGGACACGCTCGAGAGTGTCGATGTCAGAGTGGAGGTATCGCGCCTTGACTCCCAGCTCCAGCAGGTAGTCGCTGAGGTCCTCGGCCATCTTCTTTGTCAGCGTCGTGACCAAGGTTCGTTGGTCGGCCTCAGCTCGGACCTGGATCTCACCTACGAGATCGTCGATCTGCCCCTTGGTCGGCCGGACGATGACTTCGGGGTCGACCAACCCGGTTGGGCGAATGACCTGTTCGACGACCTGACTGGACATTTCCAACTCCCACTTTGAGGGAGTTGCCGACAGCAAGAGAACCTGCCCGGAGACGTCGAACCACTCCTCGAAGGTGAGCGGGCGATTGTCCCGCGCCGAGGGCAGCCGGAATCCGTGGTCGACCAGCATGTCCTTGCGGCTTCTGTCACCGGCGTACTGGCCGTGGATCTGGGGAATGGTGACATGCGACTCGTCGATGACCGTCAGATAGTCGTCCGGGAAATAATCAAGCAAACAGTACGGTCGTTGTCCTGGTTGACGTCCATCGAGGTGGCGCGAGTAGTTCTCAATTCCACTACAGAACCCAACTTCGCGCATCATCTCCATGTCGTACGCGGTTCGCATGCGCAACCGTTGGGCCTCGAGCATCTTGCCCTTCTTCTCGAGGTCAGCGAGCGTCTCAGCCAGTTCAACCTCGATCCTCGCCAGCGCCCGCAGCATCCGCTCCCGATCAGTGACGTAGTGGGTGGCTGGATAGATGAACAGCTCCTGAAGTTCGGCGACGACCTCGCCGGTTACCGGGTTCATACGGAGGATGCGCTCCACGTCGTCTCCAAAGTATTCGACGCGGTAGATGAACTCGTCGTACGAGGGGAACACTTCGAGCGTGTCCCCTTTGACCCGAAACTTCCCCCGGATCATATTGACTTCATTACGCTCGTATTGGATGTCGACGAGGCGACGGACGGCGTTCTGCATCGGATACTCGACGCCGGCCACCAGGCGGAGCAGCTGCCCCTCGTACTGTTCCGGCGATCCAAGTCCGTAAATGGCGGAAACAGACGCCACGATGATTACGTCACGTCGGGTCAGGAGTGCGGCTGTGGCCGAGTGCCGGAGCCGATCGATCTCGTCGTTTACCGTCGACTCCTTCTCGATGTAGGTGTCGGATTGAGGTATGTAGGCCTCGGGCTGGTAATAGTCGTAGTAGCTGACGAAGTACTCGACACGATTGTTAGGGAAGAACTCGCGGAACTCGTTGGCAAGCTGGGCGCCTAGGGCCTTGTTTGGGGCCAAGACGAGCGTTGGCCGCTGCACCTTCTCGATCACCCACGCAATCGTTGCTGACTTACCCGAGCCCGTGATTCCCAAGAGCGTCTGAAATCGATCACCCCGCTCAACCCCTTCGGCCAGCTGAGAGATCGCCTCGGGCTGATCGCCGGCAGGCTTGAAGTCGGATTTCAGGACAAAGGGTTCCACCAAGCAAGGCTACCGGCTATCACCGACAGAAACGACGTGGCTCACGCCCGGCGGAGGTTCCTCCATAGCTCGGCAGCCGCCTCCCCCAGCTCCGCCAACGATCCGACGTTGGGAACGATCCAGTCGGCCCTGGCGTGCCACTGCTCGTCGGCCGGCTGCGCCGCCATGCGTGCCGCAACATCGGTTGCCGACGCGCCTCGATCGACAGCCCGCTGCATCCGAGCCTGGCGCGGCGCCTCAACCAAAACCCACGTCCATGAGTCATCATTGAGAAGGGCTTTCGTCAACGGCAACTCCACAACCACCGGTGTGGACCCGGCCGCTCGGGCGCGACGGCGGATCTCGGCCGAAATCAGCGGATGCGTGATGGCCTCGAGCTCTGCCAACTGAACCGGATCCGTGAAGACGATCGCCGCGAGCGCTCTTCGGTCAATTTCGCCGCCCGTCAGCGCCTGCGGCCATCGCGACCGCACCGCGTCGAACCCGGCTCCATCCGGGCGCAAGACGTCGTGACCAATCGTGTCAGCTTCGATGACAATCGCACCCTCCTGCGCGAGAAAGGACGTGAATGTTGATTTCCCAGACCCGATGCCGCCGAAGACGACGACGCGCAGCGGATTACCCGAAACAGCCATGGGGCGACTGTACCCTTGCAGGCCATGGCCACCAATATCCGAAACTGGGAGCAGCGCGTCGACTGGACGCTGTCCGTCGTTCTCTGGTTCGGCTTCGGAATGAGCCTGTTCCTGTCGGGCCTCCGCGAGGGGGCCACCCCGGGGGTAACACTCGCCAGCGTCTTCGCCGGCACCTATGTAGTCCTGATGCAGGCAATGCCCCGCCGGATCCGAAACGGCCGACAGGTCGGCGAGGTCCTAGCAATCGTCGGCGTTGTCGTTGCGCTGGTCGGAATCGCGCTGAGCGGAGGGATCGACTCCGGCTACATCATCTTCCTGATCGCACCCGCCTTCTTCGCCGGTGCCTTCCTCGGGCTGCGCATCGGCCTGGAAACGGCTCTGTTGGCTGCGGTTGGGCTCATCATGGTCATCGCGGCCCTCGACCAACCGATCCTCGACAGCCGCGTGGTCGAGTCGGTTTCGTTGTTCGTACTGATCGCGCTCACCATGTCCCAGGTGCGGCGAATCCTCGTCGACGAACGGATCCGATCCGATGAGCTCGCGGCCGCCACGGAGATCCGAATCAGCCGATTGGAGACCGCTCACGGACT
>JAAELU010000379.1 GCA_024226255.1 bacterium
CTCCCAGGGCAAGGGGTTCGAGGTGGCGGGGTCGGCTGCCTGGACGGATCTGAACTATGCCACCAAGGCTTTTGTCGCACAGGGCGCCGATATCACGTTAGGTGGCGACTCCACGATGATCGCCAGGGATCGCCTGGCCACCGTCGCCTTTGCCGGGGACGGCGTCTGGGGTGGCAGCGTCGGCTTCGGCACGTCCTGGGCATGGAACCACGTGGACCGGCGGGTGCATGCCACCATCACCGATTCCACCATCACCCAGTCGGCGGGCACGTTGAGCCTGGACTCGGTGATTTGGGACATCGCCAAGGACAATGGACGCACGCTCCTGCCCAGCGCCTATGCGGTGGCGGTGACCCTGGGCCTGGGGAGTGACGACACGTCGGTCGAACTGACCGGCACGGTCGCCGTGAATCAGTTCAATACGGACACCTCGGAGAACGCCGTCGAGGCATCGATGAGCGGCACAACCTACCAGCAGCCGGACGGTGGCGCCGGTGGGGTCACCGGGTTGTCCCTGTCGGCGACGGACAACACGAATTTGCTGGCCCTGGCCGGCGCGGTCGATGCCGACGCCGATCTGACGATAGGCGTGGCGGTGGCGGAGAATGAGTTGGAGAATGCGGCCACGGCCTCCATCGAACAGTCATCCATCGACGTGAACAAAGGCAATATCGAGGTGCTGGCGCTCATCAATCCGGAGTTGAATGCGTTCGCCCTGGGCGTGAGTGTCACTGATAACGAAGGGGCAGCCTTGGCCGGCTCCGGTGCCTCCAATATCGCTCCCCTGAGCGCCGATGCTCATGTCAAGGGCTTGGTCGACACGGTTGGCAAGACCGACACGTCGATCACTGGGGCCGGGGATATTACCATCCAGGCGGAGATTGCCTA
>JAAELU010000380.1 GCA_024226255.1 bacterium
GCCCACTGGGCTTTCTACCGCGACCGCCGCCCCGATGCCTACTCGACACTGACTGCGCCCTAGGGAGTTGTTGATCGACTAGTCCGAGTGAAGCCAGTCGACGACTTGGCCGGTGATGTCGGGGTCGGCAAGAAGATCGAAGTGGCGGCGTTTGGCGACGATGCGAACATTCTCGGACGGAGCCGCCGGCTGGGTGGCGCTTGCCACAGGCACTATTAGGTCACCAACGAGAGCGCCCACAGGATGGCGCTCACTTTCAGTCACGACCGCTGCCACGAAGTGCTGGCGAATCGCTGGGAGGTGGCCCTCCGGTATCGGCACTGCCTCCTGCCAGGCGGCAGCGACGTCCGCTCCGCCTTGGAGGTCCTTGATACCGGCGCTGGCGCCGTCGAGAAAGTCGCCGAGCGGTCGAGTGGTCCTCGCTATCCGCAGAGCCCATTTGCCCAGCCCAACGCTGCGGGCGATTGGTGTTCCGGTATGAGGAGTTCCGATGCTGACCAGGTGCCGGGCACCGGTTGCCCACTCATGACCGACGGCCATCCCGCTGGCGTAGGCACTGCGGGCAATGAGCCCTCCCATTGAGTACCCGACCAAGGAGATCGTTGGGGCGTCTACCGGCCAAGCCGCCTCTAGTTCCTCCAATAGTTGGGCTAGGTCCGCCCCGGTGCGTGCGATGGGCAGGCCGGAGTTGTACCTCACCAAGACGGGCGTGATTCCGGGGGCTGCCTCGAGTGCTTCGAAGAGGCTCGGATCGCCATCGCTCGAGGCATCCCAGCACCGTTCGGTCTGGCCGAAGCCGTGGAGCAGCATGACGATGTGCGAGGACGCTGCAGGGTATGCGGCCACCAGAGCCGCGGTGTCAATAGGGACGGCGACATCCCCGGAACGCAAGGCCAGCGACACCGAAAGGGCATTGCCTCGCTCGTCGAGCCGATCACCCCACACGCCATTGAGCGCAGCCTGGATCCCGGATCCCCGCCGGGTCTCAGAAGGGGGTGGTGTCGATCGTGCCGCCAACACCGCGCCGGCTCCCGCTCCGATCGCGCCGGCTGTCCACCGAACCGCCGAGTACACCCGATCCACCACCGCGTTGTGAACAAGGCGTACCGGTTCGCCCAGCGGACCCACGTATCGAAAGCCACGCTCAGTGATGGTGCGATGCATTCCCTCCACTGGCTCGACCACGCGCCCAACCAGCATTGAAGCTGCTTCACCTAGGTCGCGATACTCGTCGTTCGGCTGCATCTCAGTTCCTGGCCCGGGGCTCCAAGGCTACCTCGTGCGTCCTCGGGCGAAGGCCGCGTTCGGGTGGTAACTGTCCGCCGACCGCAGACTCCAACCAGATCTGCACCCGCGAAGGCAATTTGCATCCGACTCCTGTAGCGTCGTCGCCGCAGCGCATCGGGAGGGTCTGTGAAGTCTCAGTATCGGGTTGTCATCGTTGGTGGCGGAGTCGTTGGCGCCGCTGTGGCGTATCACCTGGCGAAGTTCGGGTGGACCGACGTTGCCATTGTCGAGAGGGACGTTCTGACTGCCGGATCGAGCTGGCACGCGGCAGGGGGCATCCATGCTCTGAACGCCGATCCCAACATCGCCGCGCTACAGGCCTACACGATTGACCTGTTGGGGGAGATCGCGGACGAGTCCGGCCTCGACATCGGCATGCATATGGCCGGCGGTATCACTTTTGCTTCGGATCCGGTCCGTTGGGAGTGGCTGCAATCGGCCTACCGCGTGTTCCAAACGATGGGCATCGAGGACGTGCATCTCATGACTCCCGGTGAGATCAAGGAGCTGTGCCCCATCATCAGCCTCGACGGCGTCGAGGGTGGCATGTGGGCGGATCGTGAGGGCTACATCGACCCCTCCGCAGTGGTCCATGCCTACGCCAAAGCGGCCCGCATCCGTGGCGCCGATGTCATCGAGCACAACCGGGTCCTCGACCTCAACGCCCGTTCCGATGGTGGCTGGGACGTTCTCACCGAGAACGGCACGATCATCGCCGAACACGTTGTCAACGCCGGAGGCCTCTGGGCCAAGCAGGTCGGCCGGATGGCCGGCGTCGAGCTGCCGGTGTCGCCGCTGGCCCATCACTACCTCGTGACCGAGTCCATCCCCGAGCTGGCGGCAATGGACTTCGAGATGCCGATGATGATCGACCTCGACGGCTTCACTTACGCCCGCCCGGAGATCAACGGCATGCTGCTCGGCATCTACGAGATCGATCACAAACATTGGAGTATCGACGGCGCTCCGTGGAACTACGGCATCGAGCTGCTGCCGCCGGACGTTGATCGCATCGCTCCGGAGTTGACTATCGCCACCAACCGCTACCCGGCTCTGGACAATGCCGGCATCAAACAGTGGGTCAATGGCGCGTTCACCTTCTCGCCGGACGGCAACCCCCTCGTGGGGCCGGTTCCCGGCCTGCGCAACTATTGGTCGGCATGCGCTGTCATGGCCGGCTTCCTCCAGGGCGGTGGCGTAGGCAAGGCATTGGCCGAATGGATGATCCACGGCGAGCCGGAGGAGGACATCTTCGGGATGGACGTGGCCCGTTTTGGCCCGTACGCCGAGAATCGTGAGTACATCAAGCAGACGACGGGGCAGTTCTATTCACGCCGCTTCGTCATGACCTACCCAAACGAGCAATTGTGGGCGGGCCGCCCCCTGCGGACGGCGCCGGCATACGACGCGATGACCGAAGCCGGCGCCAGGTGGGGTGTCTCGTGGGGACTTGAGGTGCCGATCTACTTTGCCCCCAAAGGATTCGAGGAGGTTCCGTCGCTGCGGCGTTCCAATGCTCACGACATCGTCGGTGAGGAGTGCCGTCAGGTGCGCAGCGGCGTTGGGATCCTCGACATTGCCGGTTTCTCTCGGTACGAGGTGACCGGCCCCAACGCGCAGCAATGGCTCGATCGGGTGATGGCCGGCAAGCTGCCCGGCACCGGCCGGATCCGTCTGGCGCCCATGCTGGGTCACGACGGGCGCCTCAAGGGCGACCTGACTCTGCTCAATTGGGGTGACGGCGTGTACTGGATCATGGGCTCGTACTACCTCAGAGCCTGGCACATGCGCTGGTTCAACGACCACCTCGAGGACGGGGTCGATGTGCGCGACATCTCGGACGCGGTTGTCGGATTCTCGCTGTCAGGGCCCCGATCGCGCGAGCTGCTCGAAAAGGTCACGCCGGCCGATGTATCCGACGAGGCGATGCCGTTCATGTCGTGCACCACGATCGATGTCGGCCTGATCCGGGCCAAGATCGGCCGGATCTCCGTCACCGGCGAGCTGGGATACGAGATCCACTGTTCGGCTGCCGAACATATGCAGCTGCGCCGCACCCTGCTGGAGGCGGGCGCCGACTTCGATGCCGTCGAGTACGGCTACAACGCGCTGCTGTCGCTACGCCTCGAGAAGAGCTTCGGGATCTGGTCCACCGAGTTCCGCCAGGAGTACACCCCAGGCGAAACCGGCATGGACCGTTGGGTCGACTGGTCGAAGAAGGGCTTTATCGGCGAGGAAGTCACCCGGGCGGAGCGTGACGGTGACACGGTCACTCGCAGGCTGGTGACGCTCGAGATTGACGCCACCGACGCAGACGCCACCGGCTACGAGCCGGTCTGGAACGGCGAGAACCGGGTGGGATACATCACGTCGGGTGGATACGGTCACACCGTAGGCAAGAGCCTGGCGATGGCTCTGGTCGATCGGGAGCATTGTGCTGAGGGGACCGAGCTGACAGCCCACATTGTCGGCGTGGAGCGCCCCTGCCGGGTGATCGCCCCCTCACCGTACGACCCAAGCGGTGCCGCGATGCGGCGCTAGGGGGTTCCCACAATGCGGCGGAGAAGTGGGTGCCGCGATGTGTGGTTAGTGGGTTCGCCGAAACGGTCTACGTTCCCTGGAGCTGCGCAGCAGCTCCCAAGGAACGGGCCGCAGGCCCGTTCCCGGCAACTCCGCCTGTCTGTGGGTGAGAGGCGGAGCCGTCGGTTCTGAGGAACGCCGAGGGCAGCCCGATCCCATGGAGTGCGTAGCACTCACAAGGAACGGGCCGCCGGGCCCGTTCCCGGCTACGGAACGATGCGGGTGCCGGTTTCGCCGGCGATGGCTCGTTCGATGTTTGCTGGGTTGGTGATTAGGGCTTCCTTGCCGCCCGCCTCCATGAACTGGACGACGGCGCGCATCTTCGGGGCCATCGACCCCTCAGCGAAGTGCCCACCCTCGGCGAGGTACTGTTTGACCTCGGCGAGGGTGAACTGCGATACCCATTCCTCGTTGTCCTTGCCGAAGTTGAGTGCCACCTGCTCGACCGCAGTCGAGATGAGCAGAAGATCGGCGTCGACCTGGCTGGCCAGCATCGCTGAAGCCAAGTCCTTGTCGATCACTGCCGGTACGCCTTCGAGGTCGCCGGCGTCGTTGGTGATGACGGGTATGCCGCCACCGCCGACGGCGATTGTGACCACGCCGGCATCGAGCAGCTGCTTGATGACGTCGAGTTCGACAATCCGCTTCGGAGCCGGCGAGGCAACAACGCGACGCCAGCCACGGCCGGCGTCCTCCTTGATGTCCCAGCCGTCCTCATCACGGCGCTGCACTGCCTTCGCTTCGTCCATAAATGAGCCGATCGGCTTGCTCGGGCTGGCGAATGCCGGATCGTTGGCATCCACCTCCACCTGTGTCACCACCGTGGCGACACTCTTGGTGATGCCGCGCTGGCGGAAGTCATTGACCAGATTCTGCTGGAGCATGTATCCAATGGCGCCTTGGGTGTCGGCCCCGCAGTAGTCGAGCGGGATCTCGTGGAGTTCGTCGCTCGACAGCTCGGACCGGCGCAGGATGAACCCCACCTGGGGCCCGTTGCCATGGGAAATGGCCACATCCCAGCCCTGTTCAACCAGGGCTGCGATGTGATCATCAGTCTCCGCGGCGGCGGCGTACTGATCCTGCACCGTGATGTGGTCGGCGTCGGGGATCAGCGAGTTGCCACCAATGGCGACTACGACAGTCGGCATTACTCCCAGCTTCCCAAGACGGAGGTGAGGAGGGCCATGCGCATAACAACACCGTTGTACGCCTCTTCCCAATAACGGGCGTGACGAGTGTGGTCGACTTCCTCGAGGAGCTCATCCATCCGGGGGAGGGAGTGGAGCACGATCGAGCTGCTCTTGGCCTTCTTCATGACTTCAGCAGTCACCTGATACTCCGGGGGAGTCATGCTGTAGTCCTCGGGTACGTCGTCCCGAGACAGCGTGTAGTCGGGCTGCACCACAGGCTCCATGTAGATGACGTCGGCATCCTCGATGGCGTCGTTGACGTGGTCGACGATGCGGTAGTTGGTGCCCATCTCATCGAGCTCGGCAAGGAACTCGGGGAGCGGTGACATGTCCTCGGGGGCGAGGATGACCATCTCGGCGTCGAATTGTGACAACGCATAGCCGAGTGAGTGCATGGTGCGCATGCGGTGGTCACCAATTGCGAGGATGGACTTGCCGTCTACCGAGCCCATTTCCTTGGTGATGGTGTAGAGGTCGGTCAGGACCTGGGTCGGATGCTCGCCCCAGCCGTCGCCACCGTTGATAACCGGAATCGATGCCCACTTGGCAGCCTCATGAGGGGCACCCTGCTGGAAGTGACGCATGACGATTACGTCACCGTAGAACTCCAGCATGTGGACGGTGTCCTTGATTGACTCTTGATAGAAGTCGCCGGCCCGGGTCATCTTGGCGTCGGAGAAGCCGTTGACGCGGCCGCCGAGGCGGTTCATGGCCGACTCATGGGCGAGGCGGGTGCGGGTCGAAGGCTGGTAAAAGGCCGTGACCATGATCTTGTGGGCCAGCAGGTCGCTGGTCTGACGACCCCGAGCGATTGGCTCCACACGATCGGCGATCTCGAACAGGTGCATGAACTCGTTGCGTTCGAATCCCTTCAAAGACAGGATGTCCCGTCCCGCGAAACTGCGCATTTCTTTGCCCTCCTCATAGGGGTTGTTGAATTGGTCATACCATCGTACAATATGATCACTCTACCGACTAGTCAGAGATTTGATGATCACAAGAAATCCGTCGCTCACCGACCAGGTGAAGGCTCACATCAAGGAGCAGATCGTTGGCGACGAGTTCGAAGACGGTCGGATCCCACCGGAAGCCGCTCTCGCTGAGGATCTCGGCGTCAGCCGCACGACTGTTCGCGACGCACTGGGCAAACTCGAGCACGAGGGGGCCATCTACCGCAAGCAGGGGGCCGGCACTTTCGTCAACAAGCCTGGGCTGCAAATCAAGTCACGTCTCGAGGAGATCTGGTCGTACGAGCAGGTCCTGGAGGAACACGGGTACAAACCGGCCGTCAAGGTTTTGCGCGACGAGATCGTCCCCGCCAGCAGGGAAACAGCGGCGGCGCTCGGTCTCGAAGCTGGTTCGAAGGTCGTAGAGATCGAAAAGGTCTTCCTGGAAAGCCGGAAGCCCGTTGTGCTGACACGCAATCGAATCCCTGCTGACCTGTTTGAACAGTCCGAACATGAGCATGATGAGCTACCGCTCTACGAGTTCCTCGAGGAGTACACCGACCGCCACCTCACCTATTACGTGTCCGAGATCGTTCCGATGGCATTTGATGCCGACCAAGCCAGGAAGCTTGGTGTCAAGAAGGGCACGATTGGCCTGGGATTCGTGGAGGTTGGCTACGACCAGAGCAACGAGGCTGTCGTGCACGCCACTTCGTATTTCAGGGACGACCTACTTCGATTCCGGATTATTAGAAGGAAGAGCGGCGGATGACCGCCATAGATCAGACGGCCATAGATCAATTGACAAACAACCCACGAAGGAGCACTTGATGCAGACTTATCTCAAGGGTCGCGACATGATCACGACTCAGGAGTGGACCAAGGACGAGCTTGACACGATCATCGATGTCGCCCTCGACCTGAAGCGGCGCCGGGCGCTTGGCGAGCAGCACCCGCTACTGGACAACAAAGTCCTGGCCATGCTGTTCTTTTTCTCCAGCACCCGCACCCGCGCCAGCTTTGAGGCCGGAATGGCCCAGCTCGGTGGCCATGCGATGTTCCTCGACTCAACCTCGACACAAATCGGCCACGGCGACACGTGGAAAGAGATCGGCGACATCTTGGGTCGCTACAACGACGGCATCGCAATCCGCAACGTCGACTGGGACATCGGCAACCAGTACATCCGGGCGGTGGCCGAGGCCAGCCGTACGCCGGTGCTCAACATGCAGTGCGACTGGTACCACCCGTTCCAGGCGATCGCCGACCTGCTGACTGTGATCGAGCAAAAGGGCGATCCCCGCAAGCTGACGTTCAACATGAGCTATGCATATGCCTCGAGCTATCAGAAGCCGATCAGCGTGCCCCAGAGCGTGATTCTGCTGATGACCCGCTACGGCGCCAACGTGCGACTCACCCGTCCGCCCGAGTTCAAGTTGTTCCCTGAGGTCATCGCCATGGCTGAAGAGAACGCCAAGAAGTCTCACGGCAGCTTCGAGATCTTCGAGGACTTTGAAGAGGGCATTCGCGGTGCCGACGTCGTCTACGCCAAGGCGTGGGGCTCGATGCTCACGACTTCAGATCACGACGAGTCGTCCAAGATCTCCGAGAAGTACACCGATTGGATTGCCGACGAGCGGCGGATGGAGATGGCAGACGAAGACGCTATCTACATGCACCCACTACCCGCCGACCGCAACATCGAAGTCACCGACGGTGTCATCGACGGTCGATGGAGCCGGGTCTTCGATCAGGCCGAAAACCGTCTGCACGGTCAAAAGGCGGTAATGGCCCTCACGATGTAGTGAGGCAGTCCTTCCGTTGTGCTTAAACGGCCCGTATACGCGCCGTTTAGGCACAACGGACGAGCAAACACTGCTGATAGGGGTTGAGTCATGGGCAACAGCCGCGCCTTGATTCTGGCGTTGATCATCGTCAGCGTCGGTGCCTGCGCGTCGACGCCGAACGGTCGGCAACCACCAGATGAGATTCGCGGCGACATGACCGGAATCATCAGCGAGAACTTCAACTGCGGCCCTTACCCGGCGGAAGAGGTGTGGTACCCGCCGATCCAGGCGATCGTGGTTGGATCCGACGCGATAGCGGCACCCCTGACTGCGCATCGATGCCCGCGCTCGTGGGGCTCGGGAAGTTTTGACCTCCAGATGGTCGCCGCGGTTGGCGGCACGGTCGACGTGTTCATCAGGGGCGGCGGTGGCGAGCACGGAATTGCCGAAGCGGTCGCAACACTCTTCCGGCCTTCGCAGCCGCCGAGGACGGGGCCCATCGTCGAACTGGAACCCAATTGGTATCAGGTGGAGGTCCCGACCGACTCGGCCGAGTGGCTCGTGCGGCTAGATGTCGTCACCGAACTCGATTGGGAAGCCAGCTATGCGTTTGTCGTCACCGCTACGGAGTAGAAGTCGAGACCGTTCATTGTGCCTAATCAGCCGGCATACCGGCCGTTTAAGCACAACGAACATCAGAACCGCGAGCGAATGGCCCAGAGGTCGGGGAAGAAGGGTTTCATGGTGGAGCGGAGGTAGGCGACACCTTCAGAGCCGCCGGTTCCCGGTTTGAGCCCGATGGTGCGTTCGACCTTTTGGACGTGGCGATAGCGCCATTCTTGGAACCCCTCATCGGGATCAACCAGGTTCTCGGCGAGGCGCCGCAACCGGACGTTGTTGTAATACATGTCCAGCGGGACCTCTTGGATCGCGTCGTCGGCAGTGACCGGCTGGGTGACATCCGGACGAGCGGGTGCGTCGTACCCGGCTCCGCGTAGGAAGGTCAGGAAGGCATCCCACAAGCTGGGCGAGTCGTAACGAGCTTTGAGCGCGTCCCATCTTGGGGTGCCCTCAAGTGCATCGAGGATGTCCTTGCGCTTGTAGCCGAGGATGAATTCCGTCTCACGGGATTGGGGGTGCTGGGCGTTGAGGATCTGATCGAGAGCGAGGTAGCTCCCGTAGTTGAAAGCCTGTTCGTTCATGGCGGGCACGTTGCCCGATTAGGTTCGCTGTCACCCGGGCGGCGGGTGGGCGGCATCCAAGAAACCAGGTGGGATCACGATTGTCGACGGTGCCGGCAACATCCGGCTAGTCAGCCCGATCCCCGACAACCTCTGACCGACCCCTTTCCTCGAGCATCGCTCTGGTCTCGGTGATATCTCCGGGTGAGGTCTTGGCCGCCCGCCAATACATCCAGCCGGCGGGGATGAAGAACACCTGGAAGATGGCCAAGCCGACCGCCCAGTTCAGCGGGGCCACCAATGACCGCTCGAGTGCAGTTGCCACCGGACCGGTGAGAGCGTTGCCCACAGAGCGCCCAACTCCATTGATCATGTTTTGAACGCCGAAGACCGTACCGCGGTGTTCCGGCAGATTGACGTCGGAGATCAGGGCGAAAGCATTTGGCGAGTCGGCCGACGTGAAGGCCAGAGCGAGCATCGAGGAGAAGAATGCGGCCGCCACAAATGGATTCGTGACCAACTCCTTGAGCACTTCTGGAATCAACGTGCCGGTGCTGGCGCCGTTGGTCACATCGATCCCGGAGAGCGGCAGAAAGAAGAACACGAGGAAGAAGGGGATGGCGCCCAGCAGGCCTATCGCTGAGACCTTGGCTCGGGCCGATAGGTCGCGGCGTTGCAGTCGGTCGCCGATGTGGCCGGCGAGGATCGAGAAGAGGGCTCCGATGCGGAACACCGCTCCCAGCAGACCGCCGACCTTGGTGGCGGTGGCGGAGTCGTACCCCTGTTCCAACACCTTGTTCTGGTAGAGGAATTCAACCCAGATGAGTGATCCGTAGGCGATTTGGGCAGTGAAGCCCTGGAGCACCAACCACAGATTGGTTCGTTTATCGAAGAGTGCCGGGACCTGAGCCAGCTCGATCTGGTGCTGGTAGCCGGCGCCGCTGTCGTGAAGTTGCTTGAGTGCAGGCTCGGCATAACCCCGGGGGGCCTGATAGGTCGTCAGGTAGAGAACCGCGAAGATGACTCCGAGAACTGCGATGGCGCGCAGTGGGGTTCGGAAGTTGTCGGAACCCGCTTGAGACGCCAGATAGGCGCCAAAGAGGCCACCGATGCCTTGCGACAGGCCCCAGAAGCTCATTGCAAGTCCCCGCCTCCGCGGGGAAACGAAGTCGCTGATGACTGAGAACCCAACAGTGGCGATGGCTCCCAATCCGAGCGCCATTACGAACTGCCATAGGAACAGTTGCCAGTACGCCGAGGCGCCCCCCGACAGCCAGCTGCCCAGGGCCCACAGCAGGGTTCCACCGAAGAGCAATCGCTTTCGATCTGAGCGGTCGCCCCAGTAACCCCAAGCGACCGAGGTGATCGCCGTGGTGAGGATGACTACGCCTGTGATGAATCCCAGTGCCCGACTCGAAGTGTTCAGGGCCTCAGCGGTGGGAAGGATCATGGCCGGCACGATGGCGATCGCCGCGTTGTCCAGTGAGGCCAGGATGACAAACACGACGATCGTCCAAACCTTATGCGACTTGCCGCCGATGAGTCGCTGCCGGGTTGATGCCATTGCGACATTCTGGCCGGGAGCGAAGGCTTCCGCGGTCGCGGTAGCCTCAAGGCCGATGAACTCGCCACGCAACGCAGCCTGGGTGCCAGACACCGCAACGGTGCAGAACTCCAATCTTGCGTGGTTGATGGATGTCGTTGGCGTGGCCGAATACGCCGATCTGCATCAGTGGTCGGTCGACAATCGGAAAGAGTTTTGGGCGCTGTTCCTCGACAGGCTCGGCATATCGTTCCAAACCCCGCCAGACAGGATTCTGGAAGGCACGGCTCAAAACCCCACGTGGCTACCGGGGGCTCGGATGAACATCGTCACTGATGCTCTCGGCGGGCGGCACCGAGATTTGGCGATCGTTCACGGCACCGCTGATCAGATCGAACGAGTGACCGTAGCCGAGCTCCGCCACGATGTCGCTCGCTGCGGCAACGGGCTCTTGGAGGTCGGAGTTGAGGCCGGGAGCACGGTGGCCATCGTGATGCCAATGATCTACGAAGCGGTCGTCGCCTATCTGGCCACCGTCGCGATTGGGGCTGTCGTCGTCTCGATTGCCGACTCGTTCGCTCCAGAAGAGATCTCGACCCGCCTCGAGATCGCCAAGACCGATTGGGCGGTGACTCAACACGCATCGACCCGCGCCGGCAAGGTGCTCCCGATGTACGAGAAGGTGGTCGCCGCCGGCGCCGAGCGAATCATCGTGGTCCCCGGCGCGGCGGGTCCACCTTTGCGACCCGAGGACATCTGGTGGGCCGATCTGCTCAGCGATCACGACAGGTTGACCTATCAAACGGTCGACGCCGATGCCAATAGCAACATTCTGTTTTCGTCGGGGACAACCGGCGACCCCAAGGCGATTCCGTGGACCCACACCACACCCCTCAAGTGCGCGATGGATGGACACTTCCACCACGACATTCACCCAAACGACGTTGTAGCGTGGCCCACCAATCTCGGTTGGATGATGGGCCCCTGGCTCATCTACGCAGCGCTGTTGAACAATGCCACCCTCGCTCTCTATGACGATGTGCCCACCGGTATCGGATTCGCCCAGTTCGTCGAGCGGGCGGGAGTCACGGTGCTTGGCGTTGTTCCCAGCCTGGTGGCAGCCTGGCGAGGTACCGGGGTCCTCGAAGAGGTCGACTGGTCTGGGATCCGTCTATTCAGTTCGACTGGCGAAGCATCCAACCCGGACGATATGGCCTACCTGATGGCTGCCGCCGGCGGACGCCCGGTAATCGAATACTGCGGCGGCACCGAGATCGGCGGCGGATACGTCGCAGGAACAGTGCTCCAACCGGCGATCCCCGGAACCTTCACGACCCCTGCCCTTGGACTCGATCTGGTGCTGGTCGACGACACCGGCGCGGTCGCCGACGAGGGCGAGGTGATGCTGGTTCCCCCCTCGATCGGTTTGTCGACGTCGCTTCTCAACCGCGACCATGACGAGGTCTACTACTCGGGCCTTCCCGACCTGGGTCGGCCGCTGCGCCGCCACGGCGACCACATGGAGCGGCTCCCGAACGGTTACTGGCGGGCGCTGGGCCGCGTCGACGACACCATGAACCTGGGCGGAATCAAGATCAGTTCTGCCGAGCTCGAGCGGACCATCGATGGCGTTGTCGGCGTTTCCGAGGTGGCGGCGATCGCAGTGCCTCCGGCCGGGGGAGGGCCCGATCGGCTCGTCATCTACGCAGTTGCCGAGTCGGGTGCCGTTTTCGACCCAGATGTACTCAAGGCGGAGATGCAGCAGGCGATTCGCAGCCACCTGAATCCACTGTTCAAAGTCCACGACGTCGTGATGGTTGCCGCGCTTGCGCGCACCGCGAGTGCCAAAGTGATGCGTAGATCGCTGCGGTCGAGTTACGAGGAGGCAGCGGAGTGATCAGGGTTCTGATGTTTGCCATCGGGTTCCTCATTGTTGGGGGCACACTGATGTCGGCTGTTCGAACCGTCATCCTCCCCAGGGCGGCGCAGAGCTGGCTCACCCGGATCGTTTTTGTGGCCGTCCGACTGCCGTTCATGGCTCTGTCGGGACCGAAACAGCCATACCAACGCCGCGACCGGGTGCTGGCTCTCTATGGACCAGTTGCGTTGGTGACCTTGCCCATGGTTTGGCTGACCATCGTCCTCATCGGCTACATGCTCATGTTCTGGGCCGTCGACACGCGCAGTTGGGCCGATGCATTCCATCTGAGCATGTCGTCGCTCACGACATTGGGCCTGGCGCCTGCCGAAACGCTCATCGACCGCATCCTCGCGTTCTTTGAGTCCGGACTCGGGCTCACCCTGGTGGCCCTGATGATCAGCTTCCTCCCAGCGATCTACTCGTCGTTTGCCCGCAGAGAGGTCCAGGTTGGCCAGCTCGAGGTTCGGGCCGGCAGCCCGCCTTCGGCGATGACATTTCTCGAACGGCATTACCTCATCGGATCGCTGGACAACCCCGATGAACTCGATTCGACATTCCAACGCTGGGAACGTTGGTTCGCTCAGATTGAAGAGAGCCACCTGACCTATCCCGCACTGGTCTTCTTCCGGTCGCCACAATCGGAGAGGTCGTGGGTGACTGCGGCCGGGACGATGCTCGACACCGCGGCGCTGGTGGCAGCGTGTCTACCACGCAAATCGATTGGCTCTGCCGGCTTGTGCATCCGATCCGGCTACTTGACGCTGCGACGCATCGCCACTTTCTTTGGCATCGAGTTCGATCACGACCCGGCGCCGGATGACCCGATCTCCATTGAGCGGGCCGAATTCGATCAAGTGTGGAATCGCCTGAGTCGGCTCGGCATCGAGCTCAAGTCCGATCAGGATCAAGCCTGGCGAGACTTCGCAGGTTGGCGAGTCAACTATGACACGGTGCTCTTGGCTCTCGCGGACGTGACGGCCGCGGCGTATGCGCCGTGGACGTCGGATCGGTCAAGCCCCAGTGGCGAGCCCGCACGAATTCGCCGCTTCGGATCGGGTCGGACCCAGCCGGCGGACCCAGATTCGACACCGCTCGAACCGTCGTAGACTCGGATTCCGAACGGTGGAGGTCTTTGGTGGCGAGTAGCGACGGCCCATACGCCTCTTTGCGCGAGAGGGTGATCGGTGAACATGGCACCGTGATGCTCATCGGCGCTCCCGACACCGGCAAAACCACCTTGGCCACTCTTCTGCTCGGCGATGCCCTCCTGGCGCGTCGCACCGTTGCATTTGTTGACGCCGATATCGGCACTCCAACGGTCGGCCCACCCGCATGTGTCGGTTTGAAGCGGATTCGGTCGCATTCGGATCTGAGCGACATGGGCGGAGCCGATGAGCTTCGTTTCGTCGGCTCAATTCAGCCGCAAGGGGCGGTTCTGCCTCATGTCGTTGCCGCGACCGATCTCGTGGAGGTCGCCCGCCGCGAGGCTGACTTCATCGTCCTCGACACCACGGGCTTTGTGTCGGGGGTAGTTGGCCAGACACTCAAGTATCACCTAATGGAGTTGTGCAACCCGGCTCTGGTGATTGCGATGCAGCGTGGTGGCGAACTCGAACCGACCATCGGCATGCTGCGCCGCTTTCTGTCTGCCCGTATCGCCAAAGTCACTCCTGACGGAGTCACCCCAGTGGCACCGCTGGAACGGACCGAGACCAGACGGGCTGCCTTCGCTAAGGAACTCGATGGGCCATTGGCCCGCTGGCGAGTTGGCCACGACGTGTTTGCCCCAACGCTGCCGGAGGCATTCGACGAATCTCGGCTGGACGGCATGCTCGTCGGCGTCCAGGACAAACAGGGGCGCTGCCTCGGCTTGGGAGCTCTGCAGTGGGACGGCGAAGCGGTCTATGTCGCCACCCGCCACGGCGACGCTATGCACGGCCTCCGCCTCGGTTCCCTCCGCATCGACCTCGAAACCTTCAACACAGTCGAGGTCAGGCTCCGCGCCCTGATGTTCGGAGTGTGACGGTTTCGGTCTGCGGCGACCAGGACTATCTCCTCCCCCGTCGGGCGACGTAGTCGGGCGATGTTTGGGGGAGGTGGGCTGCCCTGCGGGCAGCTTGGGTGGGGGAAGCTAAGGGCTCCAGCAAACCGCAACGACGGGCGAGCGCACAGTCACCGCCGCAGGCTGCGCAGATGTCGGGTGTTCAGGAGTGACGCAACGTCTACCTGATCTACTACCTTGGCTTCCCCCCTCCGCCTCGTTCCTCGGCGACTCCCCCCAACTGTGACCCGTCCAGAGCGACGTGTCACGGGGGGAGAGACACTCCTGTCGCCTGCGCGTGCCCGCTACATTCGCGCCGCGTCCGGTGACATCACTGCAAAGCCGGTTTCGGTTGCTCGGACGGTGAATATGCGGCGGCCGGGTTGGACCGCGTCCCTCGGGTCCGTGACATCGCGGCCCATTGAACGCCAGCGCAACGCTAGGACTTCGAGAGGCTCATCCGTAACCAATGCGAACCCGTAGAGCGCCGGCCGGCGAACGGGCGATTCGATGACCTCGAGAAGCGGCCCGACACGGAAGAATGCTGTCGGTCGTCCCTTCACGGCGAGCCGCAGCCGTGGTGATTCCCCGATGGCGGCCATCGTGTCAACCGCGGCGTCGAGATCATCGACCAGAAGCACCACATGATCGAGGTCCCAGCCTCTTGCGGCGATCCCACTCGCGGAGGCGCACTTCTCGATCGGGAAGTCGGGTGTGCCGCCGCTCCAGGCCCAAGCGGGCGGTCCGTTGCGAACGACCGTGGTGCGGGTTTGCAGCGGGCTCGGGAGGTCGAACTCGTCCAGTGGTAGTGGGAGTTGCAGTGTGGTCAGCGTGGCCATGAGGTGAAATTAGCAAGACCCAAGTAACTGTCCTGGTCCGATCCGTACTTCCCCGAACGAATCATCCCAATCCAGCTTCTTGGGTCTTGACTCATTCGACCATACGAAGCCATTCCGTACCGCGCAACCCCCACGATTAGCGCGATGTTGCGCGCTTAGCGTGCTATTCGCTCTTTTAGATAGAGACTATCAGGGTTAATTAACTATCGCCCAACGTGTTAGTCCACAAATCCACAGGAATCCACAGGAGGTTGTGCACAACCCTTGGTGACAAGTTTCTTAGTCCGACTTTTGCCGCTCTGCGGGGGACAAGCACCGGAAGCCGCCCGGGCGCCCCGCAGCGGTTCATCGGACGCCGCGTTCTGCCGATATTGGTCATTGTGGTCGCGGCATCAACGTCGGGGAGAATGGAACCATGAAGCGGCGACGGAACATCGCAGGACCGAGGGGCCACGTGTCGGGGGTTGCGCGAGAGCTGCCACGGGGTGACGATGACGTGGAGCCCGACTCGCTGCTTCCTGCGTGGGTCCAACGCACGCTGGCCGTTGCGGCGGTGGTCGCCACCCTTGCATTTGCAACGCAAGTGGCCCTGTACTGGACGGTCGGCGACGATTGGGGATGGCGCTGTGGACCAGATCACCCTTGGTATGATGCCCGCATGTCCGAGCACTTTGGACCGTCCTGCCAAGAACCGATTTCGTTGTGAAGGCTCGGGTTCCGATGCGTGTGGGAGCCAGGATTCACCAAATACGCGCCCTGGTTCCCCGAGGTTTCTTTGTACTCGACGATGCCGGTGCCGAGGGTGTACTCGGCGTAGGCGTCTGTGTCCTCGGGGCGAGTCCAGCCTCGCCAAGTTCGCACGATCACTGATTCCTTCCGGGTCGATGCTCGGTGGGCAACGCTAGCGATCCGAGGCGGCACCGGTCTGAAGAACCTCGCGGAAGTGCGGTGTCGATGGCGCGATATCCGGCAAACCCCAGTATCTCGGCAGTGGGCGATGCCCGGCGCTCGGTACACTTCCATGGCGTACGAATGAGGGGACCGAGGCCGATTACATGAGCACAGCGGAGTCAGCAAACTCGGCACAAGTGTCACGTGGGTCCATTTGTCGTCTTGCGGTGTACGGCAGCCTCGCTCCAGGCCGCCCCAATCATCACCAGCTGAACGGTTTGTCGGGGCGCTGGATCGAGGGAACAGTGCGAGGTCAGCTGCATCAAGAGGGATGGGGCGCCGAGCTCGGGTATCCGGGCATCGTTCTCGACCTTGACGGACCCACGGTCGGCGTCCAGCTTTTCGAATCGTCAGATCTTCCGGATCACTGGACCAGACTGGACGAGTTCGAAGGATCGGGCTACCGGCGCACGGTCACGGCAGCGAGCACCGCCGAGGGCGATCTGTTGGCATCCATCTACGTACTCGCCCTCCACTGAACCTCAGCCCTCAGCGTCACATGTAGCGCCGAAGTGCCTGTCCCGACACCGCGGAGACACGATGCGCTCGACCTTCTTTTCGCACGGTGGTTCAACTTTGAGTTGCTCTCCTAGCGGGATTTGTCGCGTTCTCAGGCGGCGGTCAATCAGGCCCCACACACCTAGAGAGGATCGTCAGGGCACAGCCGGGTGATACGTATGCCTGTCAAAGCCGCACAGGATCAGAGTTGCAGACGAGGAGAGAAGTCCGAACTCAAGAAGGGTTTGATTGGCGTGTTGATCATTCTTGGCTCTCGTACCAAGCCTCGGATCTGGCCTCATAGGCGGCAGCAGCAGCCGAACCGATGGTGCCCTCCACACCGCACGGCGTGTTCTCAGAGATAAACACCAATCCGGCGTCTCCTTGGGGGTCGAGTTGCGGTTGACGTTCACAGATCAGCTGGTCCAGACCGTCCCCGCACCCGAGGCTCTCTGCCGGTTCACCCATAGTTGCGAAGGTTTCAAACCAGAGCGCATAGGCTGCCTCCCATTCCGGCGGGACGGATTCCAAATGCAAGGCCGCAAAGGATGCCTCGCCGTAGGCGTCGAGCACCCCCTGGGTACTCACAATGAAGTTGCTGGCGAGCTCTTCACAGCTCGTTGCAGCCGCCGCATCAGAGGTCGTAGTCATCGTCGTAGATGTCTCGCCATCGGTCGTGGCCGCCGGTGCCGCGGCTGGCGCCGATGTGGTCGGTGCATCGCTTCCGCCGACGTCGTCAGTGCCACAGCCACCCACAGCCAGCATCAACACCCCGAGGGCAGTGAGCATGCGGCGCACCAGAACCTCCTCAGTCGTTACTCCTATCGTTCAAGGTACTGATGGACGCCGGTAGAGGCTTTGGACGGGGAGGAACGACGCGCGAGGCGCGATATCCGGCTGCGGACACGAAGGTGGTTTCGGTGAGATTGTGACAAGGGCGATCAACAACCTCCGAGACTGACCCGCCCAGTTCGATCCCAAATCCCCGTACGGCTAGCCGCGATGAGGAACGACGTGGTTAACGCCATGCACGCCAGCGTGATTGCAGTGAGGGTATGGTCCCGTGGCCCAGTATGGGGTGAGGAGGCGCGATGGTTGATGCGGTGGACAAGGTATTCGCAGGTTCGATACCAGACGTCTACGACGACTACCTCGTCCCGTTGGTATTTGAGCAATACGCCAACGACTTGGCACAACGGACAGCCGCTCTCAACCCAAGAGGAGTGTTGGAGGTCGCGGCGGGGAGTGGCGTGGTCTCGAGAGCGGTGGCCGCGGTCCTTGAATCGTCGGCCAGGTACGTGGTGACGGACCTGAATCCGCCGATGTTGGACCGAGCGGCATCGATGCAGGATGATCCGGACCGGGTCGAGTGGCAAGCGGCGGATGCATTGGATCTTCCGTTCGACGCGGACACGTTTGATCTGATGTTGTGCCAGTTCGGCGCAATGTTCTTTCCGGACCGGGTTCGGGCATACCGGGAGGCCCGCCGTGTTCTCGGAGAGGGTGGATCCTTCATCTTCAATATGTGGGACCGGATCGAGGAGAACGAATTCGCCCACGAGGTCACCCGGGCCCTCGCCGAGGTGTTTCCCGATGATCCGCCGAGGTTCCTCCGACGCACTCCTCACGGTCACTTCGACACGACAACGTATCGTTCAGAGTTGGAAGCGGCTGGTTTCAGTGATGTCGACATTGAGCCGGTCGATGCCATCAGCGTTGCGGCCGATCCCGCCGTCCCTGCTATCGCGTACTGTCAAGGAACTCCTCTCCGCACTGAGATAGAAGCCAGATATCCGCCGTCGCTCGAAGAGGCTACGGCCAGGGCAACCGATGCCATCCGCAAACGGTTCGGCGACGGTGTGATCCGGAGTCGCATGAGAGGGTTCGTCATCACTGCCCGGTAGCCCTTCGGGCCCTCGACCCGGTGGAGCGCAACGGTCCAGCGCACCGGAACCTGCAGCGGGGCCCCGTCGACGTCGAGATGGATGATGAGGGTCGCGGCCACGCGGGTGAGGAAGAGCTTCGGCAGGCCATCGACTCCTCTTGGCATGGATGTGTAGCGGACGGTTCGTTGTCGGACAAAAACGCTTGGCCCGCAGCTGTGGGCCCGAAGCTGACCGTGGCGAGGACGTGGTCGGCGGCTTCGAGAAAGGCGTCGAAGTCGATCAGCCCATTCGCACCAGCGATGATGGTCAGTACGTCATCGCCCACCTGGAGCACTGTGAACAGAACGCCCGACTGGCAGACTCTCGACGACCCGATCCAATGCGACCGCAAGTTGCCCCACATCGGCAGGTTCGCCCAATGCCATCGGTATCAATGAGCGCAATCAGTACCTCAGCTAGTCCGAGCCGGAACAGCGAACCAGGCCTCGCTCTGGTGAGCGCTTGCGGCATTCGAGGCGAGTGACGATCGGCCCTACCTCGCCGAATTGCCGCCGCCGACAATGGACACGGTGACTCGTAAACGTATCCTCTCGTGCGGCGTCGTGCTCGGCCTACTCCTGGTCTCGTGCGGCAGTTCGAATCTGTCGATGTCGGAGTACGGGGATCGTCTCGAATCGATCCGTATGACGCACGCCCCTCGTGCCGAAGCCGCATGGGTCGCGTTTCTCGGGTTGCCTGACCCCACGATGCGTGACCTCAAGGCTCTAGCCGACAGTGAAGTAGCAATCCGCGTCGAGATCGAGGAAGCCATTCGGGCGCTAGATGCTCCCGACGAAATGCTCGAATTCAACGAGCTTCTCGCCGACTGGACCGCCGCGATGCGCGAGGCGGGCACGGCCCTGGCAGCTCGGGCCGAGGTGAGCGGGGGTTGGGGCGAACTTCTGCAGAGTTCCGAGTACCAGGAATTCGCAACGACGCTGACCGGCGGGGCAGAGGTATGCAACGACTTTCAGGCGAAGCTCGACGCCACGAAAGCGCGAGGGGTCTTTGCGGATACTCCCTGGATTCCGGCCGAGCTGAAAGACGTGGCCGACGCGGTGATCGGCTGCGAGACGATTCCTGAGGATCTTGACGTCGTGTTCGGGAGATAGTCGGAGCCAGGATTGCTGGTCCTTACTCGCTCGTCGGGGCGTCCCGTGTCGCCTTCGACAGGGCCGCAATGTCGTCGGGTCCAACGGTGCAGCAGCCGCCGTAGATGGTCGCGCCCAGCTCGAACGCTCGCATGGCACCATCGACGAACCGGCGTGTGCTGAAGGCCTCGCCGTGATCTGACATCTCGTCGCCCAGGGTCCATCCATCGGGCACGCGATACCGATTCGGATATCCGCCGACTGTCTTGTCGGTCAACTTGGTGAGGGTCACGAGGCCCGCTTCGATGGCCTCGGGGGAGGTGCAATTGAACAGAAAGCCGTCGAGATCGAGATCCACAACCGCAGCGAACGCCTCAGGGATCGACTCCCCACTGCGGAGACCCTTGCCGGGCTCTTCGTCGAGCGTCCACGAGATGTAGACCGGCAATTGGCGTGCCGTGCTCACCTTTCTCGCTTCGATCGCGGCGTTGCGGCCTTCCCTGACGCTTGACATCGTTTCGCAGATGAACAGGTCGACGTTACGTTCGAGCGCTGCGGCCATCGTGGCGTAGATGGGCCGTGAGTCGGCATCGGGGGGCACGAGATCGGGCCGGTAACTCTCTGACAGGGGTGGAAGGCTGCCGGCAACCTGGACGTCGGCTCCGGATTCTGCAACAGCACGTCGTGCCAACTCACCGGCCATAGTGGTCATCTCGGCGTATCTCGACTCCATCCCAGCGGACTTCAGGTAGCTGGGGACCGTTGAGTAGCTGTTCGTGATGATCATTCGCGCACCGGCCGCGATGTAATCGAGGTGAGTCTCGACGACGACCTCGGGGGCATCGACAAGGGCCTGCGCCGACCACAACGGCGTCCGGCCGTCTCCGCTACGGCGAATCAACTCGACACCCATGCCGCCGTCGAGGATGGTGATCATCTGGGGGTCCCGCCTTCGTTCTGCATCACCACAAGATACCAACGAATGCCGAGCTCGAAGTGCGCCCGGTTGTCGCCCTGGCCTGCTGCTAGCGCGCCGTCGACTGGGGAGATTCCGGCTATCAATATGATATCAGATTGATATATACTGTAGGTACCGGAAACATGGAGGTTCGAGATGAATGTACTGTCCGAGTCTGAAGCACGGACACGCGGCGGAGTCGTATGGCTGATAGCCGATGTAGTGATCACACTCGCCGCGATCGGCTTGTTCATCTTTGGTGTGGTTGTCGATAACGTGCCACTGGTAATCGTGGCGATCGTCATATTCCTGGCCGCAGTCGTGATAAGTGTGAGCTTCTTCATGGTGCAACCGAACCAGGCGGCAGTTCTCACCTTGTTCGGGGACTACCGCGGATCGGACCGGGCAGCGGGACTCCGGATTACGAATCCGTTCTACTTCAGTCGCAAAGTCTCACTGCGGGTGCGCAACTTCACCACAGTGACGTCGAAGGTGAACGACTCCAACGGCAACCCCATTGACATCGCGGCGGTTGTGGTGTGGCGGGTTACCGACACGGCACGTGCGGTGTTCGGCGTTGATGACTTCACGAGCTACGTGCATACCCAGTCAGAATCTGCCGTTCGGCAACTTGCCCGCTCCTATCCGTACGATGCCTTCGATGATTCACATGTGACCACGCTCATCCATGACACCAGCGAGGTCAACGAAAACCTGTTGGTTGAATTGCAGGAGCGCGTCGCCGATGCCGGCGTCGAGATCCTCGAGACTCGTATCACCGACCTGGCCTATGCGCCCGAGATCGCCGAGGCGATGCTGCGCCGGCAGCAGGCCGCTGCCATCGTGGCGGCGCGAGCAAAGATCGTTGAAGGCGCCGTTCTCATGGTGCGCGAGGCGATCGAAGCGCTCGAGGATGGGACCGATGGGCACGATGCCATACCCCTTGACAGTGACCGTAAGGCCACCTTCGCCTCGAACCTGATGACTGTCATCGCCAGCGACCATCCGACCACCCCGGTTGTCAATGTGGGCACGTTGAGCAGGTAACGGAAGCGGATCCGGGCAAGGTCGACAGTAGTGGCACGCAAGCGAAAGCAATTCCTGTTGCGCATTCCCCCGGAGTTGTATGACGTCTACGAGGGGTGGGCTGCGGACGAGTTCCGGTCCGTCAACGCCCAGATGGAAGCCGTCCTCGTCGACTCAGCTCGGCGGGCCGGTCGCCGGCCTCGTCCCAGACCGGAACCGGAGGCAGGAGAAGGCCCCAATGGCCAAGCACATCAAAGGCAGCCAACGTGAGTGTTCCGGTTCGGATCCGGCCGGCCGCTATGCCGGTCTGATGGGCTGGCGTAGGACGGTCCTCAGTTTCTCAGGGGCCACCTTGCGGGGATCGCCGAGGTAGATCTCGTGATGGCGACCATTCTCGGTGTACCCGTTGTCGGGGATGAATTCCTCATGGATACGCCGAATGGTTGGAGCCTCATCCGCATACGAGCCGATGTGCATGATCTGGACGCTGGTGCCTTCGCTGAGAGTCTCCAGGCGAACCAAGTCGAGCGCCGGCGGATTCTTGCCCTTGCGAACGACCTCGAGAGTGTCCTCAAACAGAGATCGATCGATCCACGCTGGGGTCATGATCATCATGGTCCATTGCCACTTGGAGCGGTCGTAGGCCGACGTGTAGGCGGCCATGTCAGCCGCCCCCCACAGGCCTTCGAGGGGTGGCACGACATAGTCCTTGTCTGCCTGTTGCTTGCTGGCGAACTTCAGCTTGTACGCGACCGCGTAGAGAGCCTCGACGGCGTCGAGGTACGAGGGGCCACCCGGTTCACCCTGACCGTCCACCATGAGGTATTGCAGTTCGGGGACCTCGACGACCACGAGGTCCTGCGGTGGCGCATACAGCTCTTTGAGGGTCCTCTTGAAGTCGATCTTGGGCATTTTGTGTATCTCCAGGCTCTGGCGACGCCGGTGGTCCGGACGGATTGTTACGAGGTGTTCATCATGGTGCCTCCCCTTGGGGGAGAGTCAAGCCGAATCCGACCAGGGCGACGCGTGTCACGCCACATAGCCCAAAGCGAGCAACGGCCCGAAAGCAACCTCCACCAGCTGGTAGACGGAGCCGACGGCGGTCTCGATGCCGTCGCTCGTGAGGTGAGCCACCCGAACGCGACCTCTCACGTACAGCTCGCCGCGGTCGTCTGCGGCAATGTACGCGGGCCACGAACGATGATTCCGCTTCAGACACTGTTCGAGAACGGCCGCCTGATTGTGGCGAGGGGGTGGCAGCAGGTACGCCTCGTAACCAATCGTGATCTCGCCGATGTCGAACCAGATTGTCGTGAAGTCCCGCGTCTGCTGCGCCATCCGGATCCCCCATCGGCCCTCGTGCTCCCCAGCCCACACGACATCAGAATCCGCATCCTCGGCCCACCCGGTCGTGACCGCTCGCAGCAGTTCTCCTGGTGTCACTGCCATCCATCACCTTGGCCGCTGATCCCGTCATACAGCTCCAGCAGTCGGTCGGCGGTGCCTTTCCAGCTGAACTCGACCGACTTGTTCAGGGCACCTTCTGACATGGCTGCATGTGTTTCGGCGTCCGAGAGAAGATGATCGAGAGCAGCTGCGAACGCCGGCTCGTCACCGACTCCGACCAGGATGCCTGATCGGCCATCCTCGACGACAAACGGGATCCCACCGATGCGGCTGGCGACGACCGGCAGTCCACATGCCTGGGCTTCGGCTGCCACCAATCCAAACGTTTCAGACCGTGACGGCATGACGAGCGCGTCGGCAGCTTGGTAGAACCGCGCCAGCTGACCATGCGGTTGGGGTGCGATCATGTGGACTCTGTCACCGACTCCGAGACCCGCGGCGAGAGCCAGGAGGTGGTCGACTTCGGCCTGTCCGGC
The DNA here is from genome assembly GCA_024226255.1 of bacterium. GTDB lineage: Bacteria > Actinomycetota > Acidimicrobiia > Spongiisociales > UBA5794 > JAHEJX01. Next base: position 23,649 of record JAAELU010000380.1, read on the forward strand.
GGTGCCACTGGGCCCACCGACGATCACAAGTTGGGCGACGACGTCCATGTGGGCCAGGGCGCTGATGGCAACGTCAAGACCCTTGAGGGCCTGGATGCGTCCGGCGAAGAGGATCAGCGGGCCCGCAGGGAGGCCAAGCCAGTCGCGCGCCGACGTCTTGTCCCCGGGCTTGAAGATCTCGTGGTCGATGCCGGGTGGGGAGGTGCACAGCCGCTCGGGACTGGCGCCGTAATGGTCCAGCAGATCGTCGAACTCGTAGGGAGTGGAGGCGATGACACAATCGGAACGAGCGATCACCTCTTCCTCGGTCATGGTTCTTGTCGGGCTAGACGGTGCCTCGTCGGATCGGCGCGAGATGTCTTTGACTCGCCCAAGGGTGTGGAAGCTGTTGGCCAGTGGGACCCCGAGTGACTCCTTCAAGAGCACTCCGGCCCACCCTGAAACCCAATAGTGGGAGTGCAGGATGTCCGGCGGGGGACCGGAGCGTATGTGGCTCAGTACCCCTTCGGAGTAGAGCCCGATCCGCCGTGTCAGGCCGCTTACCGGCACTGGTTTCGACGGCCCCGCCTGGATGTGATGGACGCGGTAGCGATCGGTCACATCGATGTGGTCTGCTTGCTCCGGGCCGGATCGCCTCGTATAGACGTCGACCTCGACTCCGCGTCCGGCCATTGTTCGTGCCAGCTCGTCGACGTAGACGTTGAGCCCTCCGGCATCTCCTGTGCCTGGCTGGCGCAACGGGCACGTGTGCATTGACAGGTATGCCACCCGCTCGATCACGCTGCACCTCCGACCTGGGCTCGGACTCTCCAAAGAGGTCGTGCCGACGCTCCGAGACGGTACTTGTAGACCTCATCGCCCTTTAGGAAGTCGAAACGACGGTGCCCGGTTTCGAGGGCTTGTCGTATCAACTCGGCGACGAGCACGATTCCGGGTGAAGCGGCCGACGCTCCCGTGTCGTACGCCGAGTTGTACAGGTAGTAGGCGGTCGCGTCTTCGAAGCCGAACGCAGCCGCGACGGGCTCTTCACCGTCGCCGTACAAGAAGTCGATCACGGCCCCGGCGTCTGCCTCGAGAGCCGCGAACAGCTCTTCCATCGCGGAGTCCATGAATTTGCCCTTGCGGCCGTCGGCGAGGCGGTGCATGGCGGCGAACTGAACGACGGCGTCAGCGCCACCGACCCGCTCCAGTCTCGGAGGTCCAAGTATCTCGGTGAATCGGCGTGCCTTGCGACGGGTCTCGTGTCGCTGCTTCTTACTGAGGCCGGCCACATAGGCCTCGTAGTCGTCCGGGAGATCGAGAACCGCCGCACTCTCGTGGACCTCGGCGACCGGAGCCAGTCCCGCCGCCGCGAGCCCGTTCATGAACACATCGGCAGCAAGTCCTGGAAGGCTGTCCAGCTCGAGTTGTGTCCCCGCTGGTAGATCGGCAGCCCACTGCGCCACCGCGTTCGGGCTGTCGTCGCCAAGCGGTGCGTGGTAGTCGAAGAGGTCCGACTCTCCCAGCATGCGGATTGTTCCTGAGTCGTTGCACATCGCAATTAGCGCATCGGGTGCTTCGAGTAGAACGAGCTCCCCGCTGCCACAAATCTCCCACCAGGTTCGAAGCATCACTCGGTGCGGGAAGGGACCAACCGAAGGCGCCACCGGGTCGAGATCGAACGCCGGCGTCGCCCAATCCTCGTGAGTAGAAGTCGTCATATGGTCAGAGCAGCTCGGATCGTTCCCACCGGCTCGCCGCGGCCGAGCACCTGTGGTGCCGCAACCTCGCTGAGGGCCTCAACTGCTGCATCCGACAGCAACCCCAGGTGGGTCATGACCGCTATGGCGGCGACGACCGCGATATCGCCCGACCCGGCCTCGCTGCGCACTGCAACCCCGATGCCGTGCCGCCCGGCGCCAAGCAGACCCTGAGCCCCGGCCTTCAGCGGACCGTCCCACCAAGCGGCCAGCTTTCCGTCGGCTCTGTCGTTGCCGGCAACCAACGAGGGGAAACGATGCACGGGTACAGCTGTGGCGGCGAACTGTTCCTCCGAGCTGATTCGAGCGAACGCATACGCCAGCGCCCTGATTGATCCGCGCAGGGTTGGCGCCCCGCAGCCATCGATCCCGGTAGGGGAGGGCTCAATCCCCGTCGCGTCGCCGACGATCTCGAGAACCTCGCGTTGCAGCGGATGGTCGGGTTTGAGGTAGGTGGCAGGGTCCCAGCCAACGTGTTGACAAGCCGCAAGCCATCCGGCATGTTTGCCCGAGCAGTTGTGCCAGATCGGGCTTGGCGCTCCCGCCCCCGCAACTCTCAATGCGGCGGCCGCTTCCTTGCCCAATGGCCAGTCGGGGGGAGTCTGCAGTGCGTCCGGCGTGAGACCGGCGTCGTTCAGGATCTTTTCGACCAGGGCGATGTGAATCGGGAACCCGTCATGGCTCGAGCATGTGACTGCGACCTCTTCCGGCGCCAGGGCGACTCCATGTCTCAATGCCACAAGAGCTTGTAGCGGCTTGATGGCGGATCGATAGAAGATTGGACGATCGGGGTCGCCGTGCTCGAAGAGCACATTCCCCGAGCTGTCGACGACGATCGCCGAGCCACGGTGGAGGGATTCGACCAATCCGGAGCGGACTGTGTGGGCGAGCATAGGCTCAGCCGCCGAGTAGCTCGTCTACATCGGCGAGTCCGTCGCGGTAGCGCCGAGACAGCTCACTCTGGATACGCTCGTAGGCGTCATAAACGGAACGCCGCTGAGCGGAAATCTCGGCCTCGGTTTCGGCGAGCATCGTCCGGATCGCCTCGACCTCCTCGTCGTCGATGGTGGGGAGGTGAGCAAGAAAATCGTCCTCCAGCACCCGATCGATTCCCCGCCTTCCAGTGCTGGGAACCTCCGGTGGGTCCATTGGCAAGGCCCGGGCCGGCAGATCCATCGGCTCGGGGCCACGGTCGCTGTCCGCCAGAATCTCGGGGAGCGCCTCGATCAGGCTTCGAGTCTCGGCACCGGAGCGGCGCCGCACCTCGAAAGCGAGAAGGTCCATCCGGCCGTGCAATAGACGGCGGTAATAGGACAGCTCGATATCTACTTTGTCGCACAGGCGGCGGCGGTCACGCAGCTCATCAAGGGCAACATTTGCTAGATCGTCGGCAAAGCCTTCGTCTGCGATGACGTCTATACGACGGCGGTTCTGGTCCAGGGTCTTCCCTTTCAACGGTTCACTCCTTGTGGAGTGAGTGTCAACAATAGTGTCGTAATGTCGGGAATGGATTCACGGGAGAGCCACCGCCCGGGTGCATCTGGAAGTGGAGGTGCGGGCTGGTGCCCTGAGCATTGCCCGTGTTCCCGACGTAGCCAATTACCTGGCCTTTCGAAACGCGATCTCCCGTGCTCAATCCGCCGGGATAGCCATCGAGGTGAGCGAAGTAGTAGGAGATACCGGCATCTCCGGTTAACCACACTGTGATGCCGCCGAGACTGTTGCTCCGTAGCGACACCCTTCCCGAGTCGGTAGCCAGAATCTTCGTGCCCTTCTTGGCGAATACGTCGGTGCCCTTGTGCGTCCGACCGCCGGAGCGTCCAAAGCCCCAGTCGTTGATGAAGCTGCTGGGTGACACCGGGCATTGGAATCCTGGTGTGGCGTTGGCCGGGAGGCCGGCCGCGGCGCCGCGGCGCCGTGA
>JAAELU010000381.1 GCA_024226255.1 bacterium
ACCGTTGCTGCTCTCGGCCCAACAGAGTTGCCGAACCTCTATCGACTGATCGACGAAGGCGCATCGACGCTCAATGCTCGAACCATGTTTGATGCAACGCAGACCCTGCCAAACCACACATCGATGATGACCGGCCTGCCCGTTCTAGGTGCTGACGGTCATCAAGTCACCTTCAACGAGGATGACGGCACCACTGTGCACAACACCGCGGGCAGATACATAGCCGGTGTCTTCGGCGTGGTCCACGATGCTGGTTTGGCGACAGCGTTGTATGCCGGCAAACCCAAGTTTGACTTCCTCGACCGTAGCTGGGATGCGACCAATGGAGCACCGGACACGACCGGTGCGGACGATGGAACCGACAAGCTCGACACCTATCAACGCGGGGGCGGAGCAACCACGACTGCGTCGTTCGTGGCGGCGATGGGCACAACTCCGTTTGACCTCTCCTTCGTGCATTACGCCGATCCTGATGCCGCAGGCCATGACAGCGGCTGGACTTCGTCGGCCTACGACGACGCCGTGCGCACTGTTGATGGCTACGTCGGGCAGATTCTGGGTGCAATAGAAGCCGACTCCGACCTGGATGGGGAGACCTACGTCATCCTGACCAGCGATCACGGCGGCATCGGTACCAGCCACGGTGATTCCACTGCCCTGGAGAATGCGACGATTCCTTTCTTCGTGTGGGGGCCGGGAGCCACCGGCGGCGCCGATCTCTACGACCTCAACACCACAACGCGAGTCAATCCCGGAGCGACCATTCCCGATCACGCAGCGGTCGGACAACCAGTTCGCAACGCCGATACGGCCAATCTTGCACTGAGTCTTCTGAACCTCGGACCCGTTCCCGGCTCGGTGATCAATCCCGATCAGGACCTGGCGATCGATGGCGAGCCGGTTGCCGACGACCCGCCGATGGTCCAGATAACGTCCCCAACCGATGGGGCAACGGTGGGCAGCATTGTCAGCGTCACGGCGATGGCCACAGATGACGTGGCGGTGGCTTCGGTAGATTTCCGGGTCGGGGGAGTGAGCATCGGCACGGATGTTGATGGGAGCGATGGTTGGAGCCAGCAGTGGGACACCGGCACTGGTTCTGATGGGTCGGTCTCGGTTTCTGCCGTGGCTACGGACTCGATAGGCCAGACGGCATCAGATGCTGTTGGGGTCACCGTCGACAACGATGCACCGGCATCAGTGGTGATGGTGGTTTCCAATCCGGCCAGCCTGACCAGCAGTGATGCCGCTGTGCACGGGCATCTGCTTGGGGCCGGATATTCGGTCCAACTCCTGGACGACGGATTGGCCACGCCTGCTGATGCAAACGGCGCCTCGTTTGTGTTCATTGCGTCCTCGATCCACTCGTACACGCTCGGCGACACGTTCGCCGACGTGGCTGCCCCGGTGTGGGTGGCCAAACCGTGGCTGCTCGATGACATGGACATGACTGGTCCCGCCGGCGGTATCGACTACGGAACGGTTCGATCATCCACCATCACGATTGTTGACTCCGGTCATCCATTGTCGGCCGGTCTGAATGGCGATGTTGCTGTCAATGCCGGAGGGCGAACGATGTCATTCGGAGTGCCGGGTGGCAGCGGGGAGATCGTGTCAACAGCCGCCGGATCGTCATCAACCTTCGTCTACCAATTGGGCGGAACCCTTGCCGATGGCTCAACTGCGGCCGGGTGCCGCGTGCACTCATCGGTATTCAACACTGCGGTGCTGGGATGGACGGCCGATGCTTGGGCCCTGTTTGACGCTGCGGCCGCATACGCGGCTGGCGGTTGCACCCCCGGTTGATGACAAGCAGACCGAGGTCAATGCCGAGGTACCGACAATGAAGTATCTCGGTGCCCTGTTGCTCGCAGCGGCCGTGGCAGTGTCCATCCTCATCTTCCAGACGAACACTGACGACGATGTGCGCACCAGTGTCCTGTTCGTGGGCAATAGCTACACATCGTCCAACGACCTCTCTGGCGTGTTTGCCGCGCTGAGCGCCGCCGGCGGACACGGCGTTGGTGTCCAGGTCATCGCGGAAGGCGGGGCTTGGTTGGACGACCACGTGAGCGGAGGTGCGGTGACCGCACAGCTCACCGGCGGAGACTGGGATTTTGTTGTTCTCCAGGAACAGAGCGTTGTTCCCGCAAGCGGTACCGAGCGAGCCCGAGCGATGTTCCCCGCTATCAGGGAGATCGTCGCCGTAGCGGATGAATGGGATACCGAGACGGTTCTGTTCCTCACGTGGGCGAGAAGAGATGGTTTCCCGGATGTCGGCTACAACAGCTATGCGCCGATGCAAAGGGCTGTCACGGCGTCGTACGAGGAGATAGCCGCGGAGGTGGGAGCCAGGGTCGCCCCGGTTGGAGAGGCGTGGGCTGTGGCGTCACCGGCATTCGATCTGTACCAGAGCGACGGCAGCCATCCAACGCCCGCTGGTACGTATCTGGCCGCTGCCACGCTCTATGCCGCGATCTTCGGCGAAGACCCGAGGGGTCTTGACGCCGCCGGGTCGCTCGACAAGGAGACCGCCCGTAGCTTGCGCTCCGTCGCTGGTCGAATAGCACTTGGCGATGCAGAGCGTTGGAGCATTCCCGCTCCCTGAAGGTCTCGGCTAGGTTCTGGCGATCTTGGTTTGCAGTTCGGCCTCGAGCTGCTTCATCGGAGCCCAGTCCTTGGCTAGATAGAAGCCTGCAACCAGATCAATGCCATCGCGGTGGAAGCCCACCTTGAGTATGGGTCGGCCCAGCATCCATCGTCCGGCGTGGCTCTTGCCGAGGCTCGCTGAGCGGGTTTCGTTCCATCCAATGGTTAGCGGCACCTTGGTCAGCAGGCGGAGGAAGTGGATTCCCTCCTCGTCCATGGAGAACTCGCCGTTGCCGCGTGCGAAGAAGCCGGCACCCCGATACCTCTTCCACCACTTGCTATCGATCTCGGTACCGAAATAGCTGCCCTTTTTCATGTGCCGAGGTTAGGCCCCCCGAAAGAGGAGCGGGCCACCCGAAGGCAGCCCGCTCTCATTTGACTCGGTTGTGGTCGGCTCTAGAGACCGACCCTGTCGTTGAACTGACCGATGAGGTCGTCAATGGGGTCGACCATGGCTTGGATGCTGGTCCAGTAATCCGGGTCGTACCACTGTGCCTGAATCTCGTCGTAGGTCTTGCCTTGCTGCTCGACCCAGGTGTAGTACTTCAGGTTGTGGACCCGCTTCTTGTCGTAGTACGACAGCTCCTGGACATGATCAATGCCTGCACCGTGCAGATGGCGGGCCATCGTTGCGGCGGCGTTGACATTGGTGAATTCGCCGCGCTCGTCGTTGAGCTCGACAAGACGTGATCCGGACATCTCCATGGAGTCGGTACCGACGGTCATGAGGACGGCGTTG
>JAAELU010000382.1 GCA_024226255.1 bacterium
GATCTGGTCGTCAGACGGGTTCTCATACATCCAGCGCTGGGCGCGGCTGCCGCGCCCGCCGCCGAACGGGCCCCGTCCGAATGGTCCACGGCCGCGGCCACGTCCTGCCATCTGGCTGTACATCCACATCTTGCGATGTATGCCGCCGCCGGGCCCGCAGTGGGCGTGGGGGTGGTCTTCGGTCAGTGTTTGATCGGTTGTTTCTTCTGTTGTTTGGTCGTTCATGGTTACCTTTCGTAACTTTCCAGAAGGGCAGAGAGCCGCTCCTTGGTGAATTGCAGTGTTTCGGCCCACGCATCGAGCAGCGCTTCACCGGTCTCGGTGAGCGTGTACGTACGCTTCGAGCGCCCGGGAGCGCCGTCGTTCCATTGGGACTCGACGATGCCTTCGTCTTCGAGCCGCCGCAGACCTCGATAGAGGTTGCCGTGGTCGATGCGGCGCATTCCCAGCGTCTCGCCGATCTGGTCGGCCAGGTCATATCCGTGGGCGGTTCCGTTGCGCAGTGCGAGCAGCAGCGCTGGTTCGATGAGGGGAGTCATCGGCGGTTTGATCTGCCAGGTGCCGTCCTCTGCGAGGCGTCTGCCTCGAACTCGACGTCCGCGATGGGAGTGGGGGCCTTTATGCATGTCAGTAACATATATGTAAAACACACATATGTCAAGTACATTGTCGCGCCTCACCGTTCTTGCGTAGATACGCGCCAGTAGTGGCCCTCATCTACGCCAGAACGGGAGGGTTCTTGGAGTCCACCGTTCTTGCGTAGATACGCGCCAATAGTGGCCGTGATCTACGCCGGAACGGGAGAAGTCCTACTGTGGGGACACAATCCGCAGGTAGTCATATGAGGAGGCACTTATGGCTGGCCGGCGAGTGGTCTGGGCTGCGCTTCTTGTCGCGGTTCTGGCTGCGTCCTGTACAGAATCCGATGGCGGCGCCGAAGCCGTAGCGAGCGCGGCGCTGACGTCGTCTGTGACGACAACGTTGGCCGTGACGACAACGTCGGTCGCAACGACGGCTCCGCCCTCCTCGTCGTCGACAAGCTCCACCACGGCTTTCGAGTTCTTCGAGCCGAAGACAGAGATCGAATTGTGCCTGGAACGAGCGGTGTTCGGCGATCCCGTCGAGTCTGACTACGTGCTGCCGTTTCCGGCGGGCACGGGCTACACCATGTTCCAGGGATACTGTCGCGACGACACGAGTCACGAGGAACAGGTCGCCTATGACTTCGCGATGCCCATTGGATCACAGGTGACGGCGGCGCGCGCTGGCATTGTGCGTGATCTCCGCGAGGACGTGTCGGATACGGCATTCACCAGCGACCTCAACTTCATCACGATCGAGCACGAGGACGGCTCGGCCGCCTTCTACGGCCACGTCATGCAGGACAGCATTCCCGTGGCAATCGGCGATGAGGTTGAGGCGGGCGATCTGATCGCCTTGAGCGGAAGCTCCGGCCGGACGGGGGAGATTCTCCACTTTGGCGTTTCACGGATCTACCCATGGGGTCACCACACCGATACGGGAGTCAACTTCCGAAATGCCGATGGGCCTCTGAATCGCGCCGGCGGGCTCCGTGACGGATCGTTCTATCGCGCTACACCGGATGGAGAGACATGAAACGCACAGATACCCGACGACTCTCGTGGACCCTGACCTTGGTTGCGCTGGTTGCATCTTCTTGCGGCGGCGCGGATTCGCCACCCGCGACCACGCTGGCAGCGGCGACGACTGTGGCGACAACCACGACCGCACCGAGCACGACCGCGGCTGCGACCACAACCTCGACGAGCACAACGACGACAACCACCACCACCGAGGCCCCGGTGCCGTCCGGCTTCGTCTGCGCCACGGCGGGCGAGAAACCGGCCATCGATCCGGGTGCATCGCCAGGGGAGGAGCGAGTTGACGCCTTCGGAGTCGCTCAGGTGTGGGTGCCGGCGGGCTCGTTCACGATGGGCACGGCCGATGTCGACGAGCTCGATCCGCCCGGTTGGGCCATACGGGAGCTGAAGGGCGAACAGCCGGCGCACCCTGTGACAATCACCGCGGGGTTCTGGATCGACAAGTATGAGGTGACCGTGGGGTCCTACGCTGAGTTCGATGCCGCTGGTGCCTATGACGATCCGTCGTGCTGGTCGGCGGACGGATGGGACTGGCGGCAAGGTCGCGGAGACCGCGTTCGCTCCGATTGTGCGGTCAATGGTGACTCCGACCCGAAAGCGTGTGTCACCTGGTACGAAGCCGAGGCGTATGCCATCTGGCGCGGCGGCACATTACCGACGGAGGCGCAGTGGGAGTACGCCGCTCGCGGCCCCGCATCGTTGATCTATCCGTGGGGCAATCAGTGGGATCCGGCCAAGGCCAACGTTGTCGATGCTGCTGGAGCGCTCCCCGTTGGATCATTCCCTGACGGCGCCAGTTGGGTCGGAGCGCTCGACATGTCGGGCAACCTCATGGAATGGGTCGCCGACTGGCTCAGCTTTGAGTATTACGCCGAGTCTCCCGTTGAGGATCCCACCGGACCGGCCGAAGGTCGGCTCAAGGTCGAAAAGGGCGGCTGGTGGGGCAACGTGCCGTACGTGGCGCGCTCGGCCTACCGCCACTTCGAGGACCCGCCAAAGTATGAAGACCATCACATTGGATTCCGCATCGTCAGTCTCGAGGCGTGACCACGCCGTGGTCCGGCCGGAGAGTTGTCGGCGCCATCGTGGTGCTGGCTCTCGGTGCGGCCGCCTGCGACAGCCAGCCGGAAACTCCGGGCACGACCACCACCATCGGCGCGACATCCTCTGCCGCCCCCAGGACCACCGCGGTTGTGAGCACAACGGTTCCGCCGAACGCCCGTGGTTTGGTTGCCGGCTACTTGGCCGATCCGGCGGTCGGTGACCTCCAAGCGGTTGCGGGCGCTCTGACGGCGACCGGCGTGGGCCCGGAGAGTCTCGGCGACTTTCTCGACGCCGCTTCACTGTTCCCCGACGCGCCGGCTGGTCGCGAGACGATCGCAGCCGCCATTGGATTCAATCAACACCGCCAGGTCCGCATCAGGACGCCTGACGGCTACGACCCTGACCAGAGATACCCAACGATCATTGCCTATCACACGTGGGGCGGCACGGCCGATCGGATCATCGATCGTTTCGAGATGCTGCTCGGTGACAGGATCGAGGAGTTCATCGTCGCCGCCCCCGATGACTATCGCCAGACGATTCTCGACGCCCCGCCGCCGGTCTCGTCAGAGCACGTCAGCGTGTGGCGAGCGGTCCGCCGGGCCCGCCACGTCGACAGTGACCGCCTATACGTCATGGGTTACTCGCTCGGGGGCGAGACCGTCATGACGACGACCGCCTTGCACGGTCATCACGTCGCCGGGGCGATCGGGATGGCCAACAGCTTCGCCTTCCCTTCAGACGTGCCCGGCCTGTGGGAATGGTTTGCCGGCAACCTCGGCGATACGCCGTTGCTTCACGTCTGGGGTGCCGAGGACACCACGAACATTCCCGGGCTAAACGGCCGCGACTCGCCAGCACGGATGGCATCGCTCAACCGTCAGCTCGTGGGGCTCTTGTCGGACCTTCGGACGAGCTCGTATACGCCTGTCGAGATCGAGGGGTTGGGCCACTCCGATGTGTATCCGCCCCAGGACCTGCTGTGGAGCTATCTCGAAGCGATGAGAGGCCCGGTTCCGAGTGAGATCAGTCACACGTTCCGGTTCATTCACCAAGCCGATACGGCCTGGGTGGAAGGCCACGAGTGGGAGGGAGAAGGCTGGCTCGCCGCCGACATCGAGTACTCGCCAAGGGAAGGCGAGAGCGAACGTGAGGCCGAAGCTCGGGCAATACACGACCTGTTGGGGAGGATCGCAGCAAACGTCGCCGACAATCGGATCACGGTGACGACCACCCACCTCGCCGACTTCACGATTTGGCTGGACCCGAGCCTCGTGGACCTGGGGTCACCCGTGACCGTGGTCCACAACGGATCGACGGTGTTCGAGGGAACCGTGGCTCCCGACGTTGGCGTGGCCTTGGGCCAGGCGGTGCGATCCGGCGACCTCGACCGAATTCGGCACGGCGGCATCCGTATCGTCGATGGCGTCACCCACGTCGTTACGACCGCCGACGTGTTTCCAGACATCGTTCGCGGTATCTCGCTCGGCTAGCCCCCTGTTCCTGCGTACATGGCGGCCAGTACTGGCCGCCATGTACGCAGGAACGAGGAGAGCACGTAGACATCCGGCCGTCCGCGTATCGACCGGCCACGTATCCTGCTCCGATGATCCGCTACGGCATATCGAAGCTGCCGCCCGAGGGGATCGAGGACGCGGAGTTCCTCGACTCCTTGCTCGAGTTGGGCCACGATGCCGTCGAGCTGCCGTTTGTCAACGGCTTCCCCTGGAAAGAGAAGCGGTGCGCCCAGTTCGGCGAATTGGCCGCGGAGAGAGGCATGGCGGTCTCGGTACACGCGCCTTACTTCGCGGTCCTGACGACTGACGATCCCGATAGCCGACCCAAGACGCTGTCCGCCGTCGAGCACACGATGAAGTTGGGCAAGGCGCTCGGAGCGCACACTGTGGTGGCCCACACCGGCTACGGGCGGGGTCGTGAGCCAGAAGAGCTCCACGAGCTGGTTAACGATGGGCTGGGCACCATCGAAGGCAAGGTGCGCCACCTCGGAGTGGCGTTGGGTTTGGAGACAACGGGAACCCAACGTGCCTTCGGATCTCTTGGCGACATTGCGCTCATCGCCGGCAACTTCACGTTTGTCCGGCCGGTGATCGACTGGGCACACGTTCATGCGATCAGCGGCGGAGGGCTGACGACCCCTGAGGCGTTCGCTTCCGTGATCACATTTCTCCGGGACCAGTTCCCGGGATGGGCGATCGATCCGCTCCACACTCAATTCACCGACAACGAATATGGCCCCAAGGGAGAGATCCGGCACGTGCCGTACGGCGACGGCTCGCTCCGGGTGGCTCCCCTGGTGCAAGCGGCAGTTGCCTCCGGCCTCAAGATGGTGGTGATCTCGGAAGCGAAGGAGGACTCGAGCCACGCCGCCATTCTCGAGGAGCTCCGTGCCAGTGAGCAGTCGGCTCGTCCGGCGCCGAAAGGGACAGGGCGTTCGCTGGGATCTGGTCGAATCGATCCACCCGATGGAGTGATTGTCGAGAGGGACGGAGAGGGCTTCCTCACCGTCGGCTTCGATCGCCAGGTGCGTTTATCGAATATCGACAAGGTGTTGTGGCCGGAGGCCGGCTTCACCAAGGGTGATCTGATCCAGTACTACGCCTCTGTGGCTTCCGTGCTGCTGCCACATCTCGCTGGTCGGGCGCTGTCGCTCTCCCGTTATCCCGACGGGATCGGCGGGAACTCCTTCTATGAGAAGCAGTGCCCGTCTCATGCGCCGGAGTGGATTCTGCGAGCACCCATCCACTCAGGTCACCGCGGTGAGGTAATCGAGTTCTGCACAGCTCCGGATGTCGAGTCGCTGATGTGGTTGGCGAACATGGCGGCCATCGAAATGCATCCGTGGCTGTCGCGGGCCCAACATCCAGAGAATCCCGACTACGCGCTCTTCGATCTCGACCCGCAGGAGGGCTCGTCGTGGGAGCAGGTGGTTTATGTCGCCGGGCTGATCAACGTCCTGCTGGAGCGTCTCGGCCTCTCCGGATATCCCAAGACCTCAGGGTCAAGGGGGATGCACATCCTGGTTCCCCTCGAACCCGAATATGACTACGCCCGGGTACGGCGGTTTGTCGAGACGGTTGGGAAGATGGTGGTGGCTGCCGATCCGTCCGCGGCCACTCTGGAATGGGACATTGCACGGCGTGGACCCCGGGTGTTCATCGACCACAATCAGAATGTCGGCGGCAAAACGACGGCGGCGGCCTACTCGGTCCGTCCCCGTCCGGGTGCCACGGTGGCGACACCGCTGCGGTGGAGCGAGGTCGAAGAGATCGATCCTGCGGCGTTCACGATCGCCACGATCTGGGAACGTCTCCGCCAACACGGTGACCTATTCGCTCCGGTCCTGTCAGGCGGCCAGCGCCTCGAGGGGCCAGAGGCCGCACTCGGACTACAGGAGCCCGCCGACTCCTCTGATTCCTAGGAGACTTCGCCGCCCTGGATGAACTCGGCGGAGACCGAGAATCTCTCCCCCCGTGACACGTCGCTCTGGACGGGTCCCAGTTGGGGGGAGTGGCGAGGCTTTGCGAGCCGAGGGAGGCTGCGGAGGTAGTAGGCAGACGGAACGTTGCGTCGCTGGTGCGAAGTGGACGCGTGCTGCGGTTTGCTGGGTCCCTCTGCTTCCCCCTCCGTCCCGGCCCAGAGCGGCCGGTCCATCTCCCCCAACCATCATCCGCCCAGAGCGGCGTCTGACGGGGGAGGAGACACTGGTGCGCCCGGTTGGTACCTGGATGCCCACACCCCAAAATCGTTGGTATGAATGGCTAACGGCGTTAAAGGGGCTAGTCACAGCCGGGTCCATCTGGTAACTTCAAAAGAATCCGACACTACGTCGGGTAGAGGGGGTTCTTCGTTATCGGCTCCGCGATGGCGTAACACCCAAGGATTGGATCGTTCTGGGGGAAGTGCGTGACAGTCAGCGAACTGGCCAACTGCCGGGGTCTGGTCCCACTTGGACCGGCATCCCGGCAGTGGACCAGTCGCTCCATGATCCCGGATACAGCGTTGCTGTCCCCAACCCGGCGACTTCCAATGCCAGTATGTTGTGACATGCGGTGACGCCACTGCCGCAGTAGCTCACGGCCTCACTCCCGCCGGCGACAGTGAGATCGGCGAACTGGTCTGCCAATTCGGAAGCCGGCCGGAATCGACCGTCGGCGGTCAGGTTGTCGGTGAGCGGTCGGTTCACCGCCGTGGGGATGTGTCCGGCGACAGGGTCGATTGGCTCCTCCTCTCCCCTGTAGCGTTCGCCGGCTCTGGCGTCGAGGGCGAGCACGCTGTGGAGCGTTGCCGCCAGCGCATCACGGTCGATGCGCGGCATCTGGCCGGCTTCCGCGTGGTACTGCACAGCGGCAGGAGTCACGGTGGCGTTATCCATTAGCGGTGTCGGCCAGGCCGCAAGACCCCCATCGAGAACCGCGACCTTTTTGTGGCCCAGATCGCGCAGCATCCACCACAACCGCGACGCCACCGCTCCGCCGCGATCGTCGTATGCGACAACGACGGAACCGGGCTCGATCCCAGCTCGGCGCAACGTCTCCATGAAGATGTCGGGATCCGGCAATGGATGTCGACCCGGTCCGACCGGAGCGCTGAGGTCGCGGTCGAGGTCCATGTAGATCGCTCCCGGGATGTGTGACTGGTGGTAGGTGGCCGGGCCTCTTTCGGGCTCCCCGAGATACCAGCGGCAATCGACAACATGGAGGCCCTCGTGCTCGAGGTGGCCCGCCAGCCAGCCGGCAGATACGAGCGGGCCAAACGGCACTCTTAGAACCCTTGGGCTGCGTCGTGGGCCGCGAGCACCGCCGAGTCGGCAACGCGGGTGCGAGGTACCAGACCACGGGGCGCCGCCGCCTGTTCCCACGGCCGAGCGATCACGTGCCACGCCAAGACAGCGGCGACTGTTGGCATCGTCAGTGGGGCGTCGATGTCCACCGTGTTGTAGGAGATGAGCGAACCTCTGATTTCGGCCACCGGGGCTCCACCAACGGCGACTATCCAGCGCCGGGGTACAGGGTGGCTGATCAACTCATACGCAAACCCGGTGCCGGTGAGGTCCCAGTGCCGTCCCCACCACGAGCGGCGAGTGATGCGAGCCACCTCCAGGCCGTGGGTGTCAATCGCCCGCACGACGGCGAATCCATCGGGTTCGATCGTCCATTCGGTACCGTCGGCAAGCTGCACCGCGGACAGATGAAGCCGGGGGAAGCGCCGCATCCGGGCCAGCTCGGTGCCCTGGTTGATGATCCGCCAGCTGTTGGAGAACCAGGGGCTCGACAGAGTGGCCTCACCGCGAATGAGGCTCGTGGGTTTGGTTCTTGCCATACATCCAGGTTACGCCCTCGCCACGACCAACTCCACAAGACCGTGGATCGACTGGCTACTCAACCGCGATTTGCTGGCGAGGAACCGGCGTGGCGTCTTCAGGTTCTCCGAGCTCAATATGAGCCCGAGTCAATACCAAATAGGGGGTTGGCGGTCGGAATCAGGCAGGCCCTAAGGTCGATGCCATGGAATTGGAACTGCACGTCATAGACGGCACGTACGAGCTGTACCGGTCCTTCTACGGGGCGCCGAAGCGGAAGTCGCCGAGCGGCCTCGAGGTGGGAGGTACGTACGGAATCACCGCGGCGACCCTCGGCATGCTGGCCGACTCGGGAGCGACCCACGTAGCGGCGGCTTTCGACAGCATCATCGAATCGTGGCGCAACGAACGTTATGAGGCGTACAAGACAGGCGCCGGCATCGACCCGGAACTGTGGGCTCAGTTCCCGCTGGCCGAACGAGCCATGGAGGCCATCGGGGTAACCGTGTGGCCGATGTACGAGTTTGAGACTGACGATGCACTAGCCACCGCCGTCGAGCTGTGGGCAGACGTTGTCGATCGCATTGTGGTGCACACCCCGGACAAGGACATGACACAGCTCTACGGGCACTCCAATGTCTACGGCTATCTGCGCCGTGAGCGAAAGTTCGTCGACGCCCCCGACGTTGTGGCCAAGTTCGGAGTGCCGCCGGAGTCGATTCCCGATTACCTGGCGCTCGTCGGCGACACCGCCGACGGCTACCCCGGTTTGGCGGGGTGGGGGGCCAAGTCGTCGTCAACCGTTCTCGCCAAGTTCGGCCACATCGAATCGATTCCGCTCGACCATGAGGAATGGGGTTTGACGGTTCGTGGTGCCGCCAAGCTGGCTGCGACATTGCGTGACAACATCGCCGATGCCCTCCTCTTCAAGGAGTTGGCGACGTTGCGCCGCGACGTGCCGCTCGAGGAATCGATCGAAGACCTCGAATGGAAGGGCGTGCCCCGCAAGCTGTTCACCGCTTTCTGTGATGAATTTGGGTTCACTCAGCTGCTGTCGCGCCCGAGTCGTTGGGACGAGTCCCGCTAATTCCCAAAGGCGAGATCTCGCTGACAGATCTCGACGGCTGCCTCGAAGTCCGGATCGGAGAACTGCGTGAGTACAGACAGCGGATACGGCTGTCCGGTCTCGAGCAGCGAGGGGTCGGGGAAGTCTCCAAAACCGTTGTCCCGCATGCATTGAGAGAAGACAAAAAGCTGATCAGCTATCTGCGCCTGCAGTTCCGGATCGAGATCGATGTTGAAGGCTTGCGACTGTGACAGGATCGGCTGACACTCGTCAAACGCACTCTCGAACTCCGCGGACTCGATGTCGATAACGTCGAGCAGCGATGGATCCAACAGTGGCGCCCCATCCGAATCGACTCCGATATCGGGGAGGGGAATGCCCTCATCACGCATGCACTCGCTGAAGAGGAGCAAGGCCTCTTCTCCGCC
The DNA here is from genome assembly GCA_024226255.1 of bacterium. Taxonomy (GTDB): domain Bacteria; phylum Actinomycetota; class Acidimicrobiia; order Spongiisociales; family UBA5794; genus JAHEJX01. The sequence goes on from JAAELU010000382.1 coordinate 9,481, forward strand.
AAGGCGCGCTTCGGTCGTGGTTGTCACCAAGCCGTCGCCATCGTCCAACGTTGCGATGCCGTCATCGGCCGAGTCGCCTCCGCCGCAGGCGGCCGTCACAAGGGCCAGAATGGCCAGTAGTGCTGCAATTCGTTTCATCTGCTGCGACCGTAGCGCAGCCCGGGCACTACTCAACCCCCACCGTCGGATGCCTCGAATACCGGCTACCGATCGGCCTCGGCGCGCTAGCTCGACGGCGGCGGCGAGCCCATTGGGTCCGGGGCCAACAACGATCGCATCGAGCATCCCACCATTGTCGCAGCGAACGGCGTGGGTCCAACGCGGCTACGGATAGCTTCTCGGCTTGTGGGTTCGCTACTTCTGGCCGAGGACGCACCTGCCGCTCTCGAATGTGGCGAGAGTTTGACGCTGGTCGCGTCATGTCCGTGTGAATGGCCTGCCCGGCGTCAAGCGCGTACTCGTCGATCATCTTCACCAAGGTCGCCCGGAGCGGCCGACCGTGACCACCACCTTTCGAGTCGAGCGAATGTATCTCCTGTCGAGCTGAGAAGTCGTAGTCGGCCAATGCTCCGATAGATATCGGGCAACCCTACGTCTAGGGAGATTGGCTCAGGGGTATCTCAAAGAGACGAACTGGGTCGTCGAAGCCTTTGAGGGCGATGGGTCCACGGTCCATGAAGGTGATTGGTTTGCCTACTGAGAGTTCGCGCACTGCGCTCGAGACAAGGATCTGACCAGGACTGGCGTGCCCGCAAATGCGAGAGGCAAGATTCACGACGGCGCCGAACAGATCCTCGTGCTGGCTGACGGGCTCTCCAGCGCTGATTCCGATTCGCAAGCGGCCGTCACTTCGACCTTCACCCATGGGCTCCCCGAAGCCACGCTGGACTTGAATAGCGCAATCGACCGCAGTGCTGATGTGACTGAAGGAAGCAAAGATGCCGTCACCCGTGTGCTTCACTTCACGCCCACCGTGGGCCGAAAGAGCGTCTCTCACGATCTGATCGTGAACGTTCAGCAACTCAATCGCCTTGGCATCGCCGTCCCGGCTGCTGATCCGAGTAGACCCGACAAGATCGGTGAACATGATCGCTCGCAATCCAGTGTCCAGCTCCGCGTTGTTGTGTCGCGCGATGTTCGGGACGTTCTTCTCCCAGTCGCCCATGAAACGGCTCACAGTCGGGTTCTCGACCTCAACGATGTCATGCGGAACGAGACCATGCGATGCCTTGTGCACCGCAACTGCCGCTTCCTTCGTCGGTGCATCGACGAGACAAAACGCCTGACCGTCCGGATTGTTGAACCAGAACGTCAGGAACTGAACCCCAAACTCATCCTGAATCTCGAGATCGTGTTGATGGGCCTTTTTGATGTCCTCCTCGGTCACGTCGCCAAGGTTCTCGTGCAAGTCCATGAAGATCGGCATCGGCAGACCCTAGCTGGGGCACCAGATGTGCAGCGACGCGGGCAAGGCACAGGAAACGGCACGAACGTGTTACTGGAAATGACGATCTGTGCTCCCTGCGCCTTTCGCTTTGGGACCTCCGGCCCTGGGATACGGTCCTGCGCTGAGGCAGAATGATCGAGACGACCACGAGGAGCGCACCATGGCGGCCGGACGGGACTTGGACATCAGACGGCTTGGACATCGCATGGCTCGATCCCCCGGTGTCGGCGTTCTGGCCGCACTCGAGGGCGTCGCCCTCATTGTGTGGAACTTGCTCGCCACACCGTTCATCGGGCGGAAGCGGCTGCGGTGGGGCACGGTGGGAGCCGAGCCAACTGATCCGTTGCCGGGCGATGAGTTCGTGCCCACACCCAAGTGGTCATACACCCTGGGCATCGCCATCGACGCGCCTCCGGAAGAGGTATGGCCGTGGATCGCCCAAATCGGGCAGGGCCGCGGCGGTTTCTACACCTATCAGACGCTCGAAAACATTGCCGGCTGCAAGATCACCAACACCACAGAGATCCTCCCCGAGCACCAGCGTCCGACGGTTGGCGAGGACATCTACCTGCATCCGACCGCTCCGCCGATGCGAATCGAAATCGTGGATCCCCCGAACGCCCTCGTACTCTTCGGGTCACCCGCCGATATCGCTTCCGAGGAGAGCTGGGGACTGTCAACCTGGCAGTATGTCGTCAAGTCCGGCCCCGATGGCGGCAGCCGGCTATTGACCAGGGGCCGCTACGACCACACCCCGGACTGGAAGAGCCGTCTCGCGTTTGGTCGCTTCCCTATCGAAGTGATCACTTTCGTGATGAGCCGCAAGATGATGCTCGAGATCAAGAGGCTGGCCGAGCGCGACGCCTAGCCCGGGTGATCCCGGTTTGGGTGGCCGCGACCCTCACCACCACGCCCTGAACAGCGCGTTGTCGAGGCGGTGCTGTATCGATTGGGCTCACCCGAGTTGGCATCATCACTCAAAGACACCCGAGCTCAGCAGAGCGAGTTGGCCGAACTCCACGACCAGGTTGCTGTGGATCAGGCAATGCTCGACGGGCTCGCAGCCGACTACGCCAACAAGGTCATTAGCCGATCCGAGTGGATGAGTGCCCCTAACCCGATCCAACGCCGGCAACATCGAACTACTGCGCTCCGGGTGCAATCCGCTCCCTGATCCATTCGGTCAGGCTGGCGATGGCTTGATCGTCGCCGGGGCCTGCCGCGAGATCGAGAATGACCTGGGCACTTGCTTCGCCGTCCTCGTCACCTGGAGGCGGCGTCCACGTGAGTCCGTTGCGGAGGCAGAACTCGATCATGCAGACGAACCCGACGCGTTTGTTGCCGTCAGGGAGCGGATGGTTCTTGACGATCCGGGCGCAAAGGACGGCAGCCTTGGTGACAAGGTCGGGATAGAACTCGACGCCGCCGAGCGGACTCGGCTAGTTCATGCGCGAAATCTGAGCGATTTGATCCCCCGGTACGTCGAGTACCAATTCGGTGATCGCAAGGAAGTCGGCGACATCGATGTAGACGACGGTCACTCGGCAAGTCGTTCGAGAACCCGCTGGTTTTGCTCGATGATGGATCGAATCCGCGCCTGGAACGCTGGGTCTTGGCGACGCGCTTCTATGCGATCCGCAACGGCGACGCGGATGGCGTCAGCTATTGATGTGCCATCGGCTGCGGCCATGGCTTCGAGATCGGCGGCTTGGTCGGGATCGAGTCTTACGGTGAATGCTTTTTGCTCCATGGTGCATGGTATCATGCACCATGGCCAATGTCGCCACAGTTCTCAGAGCACCTGCACGTTCGCAAGTCATGAGCAGTCGGATCAGGAGCCCTGGCAAACCCCACGCGACAACGCCATCCCCTGGGCCAGTGTACGTAGCTAGAGCAGCTCGAGGAGGGCTGAGCGGTCGCCGGATAGGGTGATGGTGCCCGCGGACTCGGCCTCGTCGAGGCAGTCGATGCCGGCGAGAACTCGGGCCAGAGCTGAGGCGCTGGTCGCAGTCACTTCGGTATCGACTTCGACGCGAGTCGTGACTGGGATCACCTTGTCGCCGACGATCTCGATAATTGTCGGAGCGGCGTCACCGATCGAGAATGCGACGACCATCCGTTCGGCAATCTCGGTGCCGCGCAGGCGCGCTCGGAGGGGGAGAACGAGCGAGTCGAGGAACATTGGCTCGTCCGACCTCGAGTCGTCGGCCAGCAGCGGGCCGCCCCACTCGAGCAACGCCAGGATGGTGGATTCGAGCTCACGTCCACGGGCGGTCAGCTCGTATAGCGAAGTCGCGATTGGTGGGGGAGCCTCAAAGCGCGTCAGGAGCTGATCGTCCTCGAGCCGGCGCACTCGATCGCGCAGCAAGTTCGTGGGGATTCCCGAAAGACTGTTGGCGAGATCGGTGTAGCGCTTCGGCGCCACCAGCAGCTCGGCAATGATGAGCAGTGTCCAGCGATCGCCGACAAGCTCGAGGGCTCGGGCCAGAGGTGATAGTTGTCTATATGGGTTCGCGGGCACGCTAAACCTCCACCGCGCCATAAGCACGGCTGATGTCTGCCGGATTTGCGGTTCCTGGTGAGAGCCGCGAAGCCTCCTCCGGACTGATGTGCCAATATCCTGACCTGCGGCGGTCGGCGATGGTTGACTTTTTGCTAGTAGCAGTGGACTTCTTGATCGGGAGTGGATGATGGCGATCGAGGTCAGTGGGTTGATCAAACGTTACGGTGACCTGACTGCGGTCAATGGTGTCGACCTGTCTGTGGCCGAAGGTGAGGTGTTTGCCCTCCTGGGACCGAATGGCGCCGGCAAGTCGACCACGGTCGAAATCCTCGAGGGCCATCGCGCCTCGACCGCCGGAACGGTCAGCGTTCTCGGGATGGACCCCGAGACTGGTGGGCGACAGTATCGGGAGCGGATCGGCATCGTCCTCCAGGAAACCGCCATCGAGAAGGAGCTGACCGTTCGCGAAGCGATCGACATCTACGCCGCGTTGTATCCGCGGCGCCGTCCCGCGAGTGAGCTGATCGACATTGTCGGTCTTCACGAGAAATCGGACAGCCGAATCAAGACGCTGTCGGGCGGCCAGCGTCGCCGCCTCGAGTTGGCTCTGGGCATTGTTGGGGATCCCGATGTGATCTTTCTCGACGAGCCCACAACCGGGTTTGATCCATCGGCGCGACGTCAGGCTTGGACGGTGATCGAGAATCTCAGCAGTCTCGGCAAGACCATCTTGCTCACCACTCATTACATGGACGAGGCCCAGGCCTTAGCGGACCGGGTGGCAGTGATCAGTGGTGGTGAGATCGTGGCGCGTGGCACTCCCGACACGATCGGCGGTCGCGATGATGCTGCCGTCGTCATCAGCTTCACTCTGCCGCCTGGCACGGCACCTCCAGGACTGGGGGAAGTCGTCGACGAGGCCGGCCGCTATTCCCTCGAGGCGCCGGCGGTAACTCAAAGGCTGCATCAGCTGACTTCATGGGCCCTCGACAGGCAGATCGAACTCGAATCGCTGACCGTCGAGAAACCCTCCCTCGAGGACGTCTACTTGGAGCTAACAGGGGAGGCCAACGATGGGTGAACGAACCTCGAACCTGCAGCTCATTTGGCAACAGATCCGCTATCAGAACAAGATCTTCTGGCGGACGCCGATTGCGGCTTTCTTCACGATCGTGTTCCCGTTGATGTTCCTCTTCGTGTTTGTCACCCTGTTCGGCAACGACACGATCAGCGAACTCGGCGTGACCACTGCGCAATTCTACGCACCGGCGTTGGCCGTTTTCGGTGCGGTGTCAGCGACTTATACGAACCTCGCTATCGGCACGGCCATTTCGCGCGACGAAGGCATCCTCAAACGGGTACGGGGGACACCGCTACCGCCGTGGATATATATGGCGGGCCGAGTCGGTAGCTCCGTCTGGGTTGCGTTCATTGCAGTTGTCTTGATGTTGGCTGTCGGGGTATTGCTCTACGGCGTCGAGATATACCTTGTATCCCTACCGGCACTGCTGGTTGCCTTCGCGATCGGAGTGGCGTGCTTCGCTTCTCTTGGCCTTGTGGTGGCAGCATTCGCTCCCAGCGGCGATGCGGCCCCAGCCATAGCCAACGCCACGTTGTTACCGCTGGCGTTCATCTCGGACATCTTCATTGCCCCCTCCGACGCCAGCCCGGGGTGGCTTGCCGCTGTCGGCAGCGTCTTCCCGCTGAAGCACTTTGCAGTGGCTTTCAGCGACGGTTTCAGCCCCATCGAGAAGGCAGCCCGCGACGGATGGCTCGATCACTTCCACTGGAAGGAATACGGCATCATGGCGCTGTGGCTGGTGGGCGGAGTAATCCTCGCCATCCGCTTTTTCACCTGGGAGCCGAGAGGTGGCGAACGCAAACGTTCCTCACGCAAGCGGGCCAAGACGGCCGCAGAGGCGTAGAACAGATGTGAGATGTGAGATGTGAGAAAGACACGGACGTGCTCGACATCCGATTCCTGGCTCAAGATTGATCACTGCGAACTCACAAGTGTCGTTCTGGCGATCTGTCTTCTAGCTCGCCTTCGAGACCTCGATGCCTACTCCGAGAAGGCGTTCCCGGTTCATCGCACGGGCTCCTGACGCGAGGCCCCAGATGGCGAATATCCAGGCGACGGTGCCGACGATGGCGGCGGCCAGAGTCGGGTCGAGGACGAAGCCGCTGGTGGCGACGTAAGAGGCCATGATGATCGGCAGTGAGATGAGGCTGGCTGCCTGCTGAGCGGCCGCCGTTGACTGAACTCGGGCGGACAGTCGCACGATGATCGACAACGCCACCAGGAGAAACGGCGGCACGACCCACAGGATGAGCAGCCACCAGCCGGTGGTCGGGAAGAACCAGCCGCCAACGAGCGGCCCCGCTCTGAAGTTCACGATCAGCGCGTAGATGGAGAATCCAACCAGTGTGGCCACGTATCCGGGGATGGCGCTGGCGAGCAGCTTGCCGGCATAGATCTCTTTGACCGAGAGGGGAGAGTGGGCGAGAAACTCTCCGATGCCGCGTTCGCGCTCGCCGACGATGGCCTGGGCTCCGACCGCCGATGAGATGGTCAGCGGCACCACGATTGCGACCGGAGCTAGCAGGAAGACGGCTAGTGAATATGCAGCACGGGCCTGTGGCGTCTCTCCTTGGACAACATCACCGGCGGCTCCCGGGAGTGAGGTCAGGACTTCACCGATTTGGGCGACGATTTCGAGGCTCTGCGGCCGGGTGACAACGCCGAGCAGGACCCAAGGAATGAAGACGAAGAAGATCCCCATCAGAATCACCATCGGGATCCAATAATCCTTGCTGATGAAGAGGCGATGCAGGTCGATGCGGGCGACCGTCCAAACCCTGTTCCACCTCATGACGGCACCTGTGGTGGTGGCACTTCGCCGAGTTGTCGCTGCATTTCAAAGTAGAGGTGCTCCAGCGTCGCCGCCATCGGCTCGATGCGGGTAATGCGTACCCCGTCGGTGACGAGCTCGCTGATCATGTCCGGCAAGGTCTCGAGCGATTCCAGGGTGACGTGTAGCGCCCCGTTCCAGCTGGTGGCCTTGACTCCAGCGCGGCTGTCGAGGTCTTTCAGCAGATCGCGATTTTCGGCGTCGATGATCACCACAGGGTCCTTCATGTAGCGCGCCGCCAGCTCCAGCGGGTGCCCCGCGGCTCTGGCGTTGCCGGCGCCCATGAGGATCACCTGGTCGGCGATGCCCTCAGCTTCGTGGAGGAGGTGGGTCGCCATGATCACGGTTCGTCCGGTGCCAGCCAGCTCACGAATCAGGTCGAGCACCGCCCGCGCCGATTCGGGATCGAGGCCGGCCGTTGGCTCGTCGAGGAGGAGGACCTCGGGGTCGTGCAGGACGGACCGCGCCAGAGCCAGCCGAGTGCGCATCCCTGTTGAGTAGCCGGACACTTTGAGGTGGAGAGCGTCGTCGATACCGAACCGAGCGGCGGCTTCGTCGATCGTGTCCTGCGGCACATCCCAGATTCGGGCGGCGTATACGAGGTTGTCGCGTCCTGTGAGCCGATCATAGAGGGCAGGCTTGGGCGGCACGACGCCGCATCGGCGGCGAATCTCGTCACCGTCTTTGCCTGGATCGAGTCCGAGGACGCTGATGGATCCGGCGTCGGGTCTGAGAGAACCCGTGATCAAGCGTACGGTCGTCGTCTTGCCGGCGCCGTTGGGGCCGAGCAGCACAGCAACGCTGCCTGCGGGAACGCCAATGGTGAGGTCATCGACAGCGCGAATGTCGCCGAATGTGCGGCTCACGCCATTGAGATGGATGCCTTCAGAAGGATCTGACTGGGGACTTGTCATCTTGGGGGTCATCGGCGTTGAAGCTACAGGAGTTGAGGGGCTAAAGCGGCGGTGGGCGGCAGCCTCTCAGAGCGTGGGACAATCTGATCATGTGTGGACGTTTTGTTCAGTCGCAAGCCGCGGAGAAATACGCCGAGTTCCTCGGTGTGCACGAGATCAAGATCGATCCGTTGACTCCTTCCTACAACGTTGCCCCAACCGACCAGGTCTACGCCGTGGCCGAGCACGAAGGCGATCGGCTGCTGGGCTCCTTCCGCTGGGGTTTGCTGCCGTTCTGGGCCAAGGACAGGAAGATAGGCGCTCGCAACATCAACGCCCGGATCGAGACTGCGGCCACCAAGTCGTCGTTCAAGGAGAGTCTGGCGAACCGGAGGTGCCTGATTCCGGCCGACGGTTTCTACGAGTGGCAAGTCAAAGAGAAGGGCAAGCTTCCCCAGTACATTTACAACAGGGACGGCAGTCCCCTGGTGTTGGCCGGTCTCTGGTCGTCTTGGAAGGACCCGGAGACGGGAGAACGAATCAAGACTTGCACCATTCTCACCAGCGAGCCCAACGACCTTGTCGCCCCGATCCACAATCGAATGCCGGTCGCGTTGGAGAAGGATCTGTGGGCGCCGTGGCTCAACCGTGAACTGGTCGACCCGGCCCAGGCGGTCCAGCTGATTACTCCATACCCCTCGAGCCTGATGACCCACCACCCCGTCTCGACCCTGGTCAACAAGGTGGCCAACAACACGCCGGAGCTGATCGACGTCCTAGAGACGCCTGCCGCGGACATGTAGGAGTTGCCGGGTCCCAGCTTGAGGTCTCGTCCTCTTCCTCTTCCTCAGTCCTCTCGCCTCGCGATCGTCAGCATTCGCCACTTGGGCCGGTGCCTCACAAGCCACGTCACGGCGGCGAACCCGATCGTGGCAACGGCCACCTGAAAGACAACGCCGGTACCGGTTCGCGGCAGCAGGGATTCGATCACCCGCTATGCCATTTGATCCATGTCCCGTGGTGGTGCACGTCGGCGAGTTCGGCGGTCCATGGGCTGGAACCGTGGACCGTGAGATCGAGCACCGTGCCGCGCTCCTTCCGGAGCATCTCGGCACCCACTCGATAGACGGGTCGGTCGGCCGCCAGATCATCGAGAAGTGTGTACAGCCGTTCCCTGTCCTGTTCGGAGAATTGGTTGAGAACCCACGAATGCTGTACGACGAGCGCTGCCTCTGCTGGGGCGGCTCGCACCAGCTCGGGAAGTGTGTTGAAGACGTCGCCGCCGACGACCGTTGGCGGGTGGAGCTGGGCCACTTTGATAGCGGCGGCGAGGCGCTCGTGTCTCTTGACCTGATCGGGCCAGATCAGCGCCTGGAGCCAGCGAGCCTCATCAGCGTCGGTCACGTTCACAGGGTTGAGGTCGAGACCGCGGCGCCACACGATTTCAGGAATCGCTGTGGCGAGCGCCGGCACGTGATCACCGATTGAGCATTCGAGATGCACCGCCGATTCGGGTGCCAGCTCTACTCGGCCCGCGGTGCTGTCATAGCAGTAGCCGTAGCGATCGATGTTCTGGGTGAGGCCGGCGCTGGTGCCCACTTCGATAAGGGCGATCGGGAGATCGGTGGTCTTGTTGACGAGGTTGTACGCCGGGAGGAGGAACGTACATCGGGCTACCTCGTTGGTTTGGACCAGCCGAACGGCGATCAGCTTCGCGATGGCGTCGCGATGTTGCATGACCAGGTCAACGAATGCGCCCTCGAGATCGCCGTCCGTGCGCTTTCCCCCCAAGGACTGATACCAGTCGGCCAGCGGATGGCCGGGTTCCGCCATCAGCATGTAATGCACTGCGGCCAACAGCATGTTCATCTCGGGCTGGCCGGGACGGGTCGCCTGAATCAGGTCGAGGAGGAATTGGTCGTTCGCAACGCAGCGAGCCAGTCGCGCGTACAGCTCCGAGTCGTCATGGATGATCGCTTCCCAGTCCAGCACCCGCTGGCGCATCTCTGCTGGCGTACGATCCGACATGTTCCGAGGCTAGATGGTTGCGGAGAACCAGATAACGCAGCCCTGAAGGCGCCTCGGCCGCTACCGTCGTTTCAGGTGCAACCCAAAGTGGAAGGAAGTCGCATGAGCTACCCAGCGGCGTTCGATGTCGAGACCCCCGACAGGATGGCGAATTGGCGACCCTTGGTGCAGTGGCTGATGGCCCTTCCCCACGTGCTCGTGATGTACGTGCTTGGGATCGTCGGCTTTGTGGTGGCAGTTGTCTCGTGGTTCTCGATCGTGTTCACCGGCAAACTATCGGAGAGTCTGGCAGCCACCCAGTCAATGGTTCTCCGCTACAGCATGCGCACTACCGCGTTCGCCGGATTCCTCCACGAGGAGTTCCCTCCATTCGATTTCACGTCGTCCACCTCGGAGCCGGGTGGGACCCCGGTGACCGTCGACTTCACGCCTGCGCTGGAGAATCGCAACCGCCTCACAGTGGCCCTGCGAATCTTCTGGCTGATCCCGGCAGCCATTTTTGGGGCGATCGTCCTCTTCGTGGCTGAGATCCTGTGGTTCCTCGCCTTCTTCGCCGTGCTCTTCACTGGCTCTTGGCCAGAGGGTTTGCGCGACTTTGTGGTCAAAGCGCTCCGTATCAACGTGCGAGTCAACGCCTACGGAGCGCTGCTCACCGATGAGTACCCGCCGTTCGCCCTCGATTGAGGCTTCCGCGCTCTGTTGGGAGCCGCGGTGAAACCAGGTCGCGCACGGCTCGCAGGATGACCAGCGGGTCGGCGCGGTCGCAGAAGAGCTGATCGACCTCGGCCCGACAAAACATCTCGATCGCCGGGCGATCGCCCAACGGGAACATTCCAACTACGGCAATACCGGCCCGCCGCCACCGCCTTATGCCGTCGACAGTGAGCCAAGGAACCTCGCTTCCGGCGACAACGGCGTCGACGATTGGAAGATCGACCGGGTTGTAGCAGCGTGCCAATAGGCGCACCAAGCCGGTGTCGACAGCGGCTTGCACCAAACCGGCCTCCCACGGCCGGGGGCTCATTACTGTTGCCAGAGAGGGCCTCATGGTGTCGGGCGTCGCACCGCGACCACGTGCTGCAGAGCCACCCAGCAGTGCCGGCCGTGGTGGACAACGACGATGTGGTCGGCGCCAACGGCGGCGATGGTGCCGTGAATGTCGGATCCGTCGACGACCTCGACATTCAGCGACTCGGCGCGATCTTCCGCCAACAGGAAGCGATCCCGAATCGTGCTGCGGCGCTGCGCCGAGACGCGGGCGGCGTACTGCTCGGCTCGCAGCGTTTCGTCCATCTCGAGCCGGAGCCGCCGACCCAGCGCATCAAGGTCCGGGTGTCCGTGCAATCGATCGCGGCCGCCTTCGGGCCACCCCGATACATCCCCACCCGATACATCCCCAAGTGGATCCATGGTTCCCCCCTTCGATTTGCTCAATGCCACCTAATCACTGCGGCGAGACTGGATCAACCACATCGTTGTTGGGAATCTTTCGCGCTTTCGCTGCGGGAGTATCAGCTCGGATCGGCGCTCGAGCGCGGCTCGCGGTGTTCGTGGCGGCTGCCCGCAGGGTTGTGGTGGGGATCGTCGAGGAAGAGCTTCTCCCCGTCGAGATGCAACAGGTTGGCCCCGTAGGCGGCAGCCAGGTGGTCGGCCGTCAGAACGTCGTCTGGAAGGCCGCTGGCCACGACCCGGCGCGACAGAAGCAGCACATGGTCGGCGACTCGGGCCTCGGCGAGATCATGTGTCGTGAGAATCACGGTGCAACCCCGAGCGTGTTCGTCGTGGATGACGTCATCGATGGCTTGCGCCGACGGAAGATCGAGGCCGGTCACCGGTTCATCGAGCAGCAGCACGTCGTGGTCCTGAGCCAGGCCCTGCGCGACGAACACCCGCTGGCGCTGGCCCCCGGATAGCTCAGTGAGATGGCGGCGCGCCAAGTCCTTGATGGACATACGGTCCATCGCATCGCTCACTGCCCGCTTGTCGTCACTATCGAGCTGCCGGAACGGTCCCTTGCCGGCGTAGCGACCCATGGCCACGACCTCGGCGACCGTCACCGGCAAAGTGTCGTTGACCTTGGTGGACTGCAAGACATACGCCACGCGCCGCGGCTCGCTTCCGATCGGCTCAATCTGCAAACTTCCACTTCTGGGCTGCAGGAGTCCGGCCATGGCATTGAGGAGTGTTGACTTGCCCGAGCCGTTTGGGCCGATGAGCGCAGTGATGGCTCCGTCGGGGATCTCGAACGATGAGGCGGCCAGGGCAACGTGCCCGTTGTACCCGAGCTCGACATTGGCGCCACGAATCGCAGTGCTCATTTGCAGGCCTTGCAGCGGCCTTCGACTTCGAGTGCGTGTCCCAAGGCCACAAAATGGCCTTCATCGGCCACGGTGTCCACCAACTCGTGGAGAGTGGCTTCGAGCGCGTCAGGCAGCTCGATGTCGTCGACGCTCCCACAGTCAATACACACGAGGTGGTGATGGTGGCCGCTGAGCCACTCAGCCAGCTCGTAGCGGGTGACACCTTGCGAACCGTGATGGGGAGCGAGCACTCCGGCCGAGGCCATCACCGCCAGCGACCTGTACAGCGACGAGAGCGGGATAGCCGAGCCGAGTTGCGTCTGGAGCTCGGCAGCCGAGCGCGGCCCGTCGGATGCGACGAGAGCGGATGTCACCCGCTGGCGGCCCGTTGTGTAGCGAACCCCGGCGTCGCCGAGTCGGCTCCGTATCTGCTGGTCGACAGATGAGGTTGTCATCGGTTCTCTCGGTTGAGTATCGTCTCTCAAGAATCGAGAACGATTCTCATTTTCAATACTGTAGTGAGAGGGGGCAGCATGTTCAACAGGAGCCTGATCGCTGCTTCCGTGGCGGTCGTGCTGCTGGCGGCAGCGTGTGGAGATGCCGGGCAGGCCGATGATCCGGGCAAAGTGACAGTGGTCGCCACGACGACGATATTGGGCGATCTGGCGCGCACCATCGTTGGAGATGATGGCGAGGTCGATGTGCTTGTCCCGGCCGGCGCCGATCCCCACGACTTCCAGGCATCGGCGCGTCAGGTGGCGGCAATCGTCGGTGCCGATTTGGTTCTCGCCAATGGACTCTTCTTGGAGCAGGGGCTCGACGACGTTCTCGATTCAGCCATCGGCGACGGGGCCAACGTGGTTCGCATCGGTGAGTTCCTCAACCCGCAGCCATTTGTCGACCAAGACTCGAATAGCGAACTCGATCCCCACGTGTGGCTCGATCCATCTCGCATGGCCGACGCTGCGGAGATCCTGGCGTTGGAACTTGGTGCCATAGCCCCCAACATCGATTGGGAGAGTCGTTCGGCCAAATACGCAACAGAGCTTCGAGATGTCGATCAGGAGATTGAGGACCTCCTCGCCGCAGTGCCCACCGATCGCCGTGTTTTGGTAACCAACCACGATTCCATGGGCTATTTCGCCACCCGATACGGATTTGAGATCATTGGAGTCGTGGTGCCTGGCGGATCCACGCTGGCTGATCCGAGCTCGGCCCAAGTGGCCGCTTTGGTTGCGAGGATCGCCGATGCCGGCGTGCCTGCCATCTTTGCCGAAACGACGGATTCCACGACGCTGGCTGAGGCGGTGGCTGCCGAGACCGGCCGGGACGTCACAGTTGTCGAGCTCTACTCGGGGTCGCTTGGCGAATCCGGCTCCGGTGCCGAGACGCTTATCGACATGCTGCTGACGAATGCTCGACGCATCGTCGCCGCCCTGAGCTGATACCTTTCCGACGTGGAGTGGCTCCTAGAACCTTTTGAACTGGCATTCCAGCAACGTGCGCTGCTGGCCGGCTCGCTGGCGGCCATCGCTCTCGCCGTCATCGGCACGTGGGTGATCATTCGGGGCATGACGTTTCTCGGCGATGCCCTCGTCCACGGCGTGATCCCTGGAATCGCCCTGGCGGTGCTCCTCGACTTCAACGTCTTGATCGGAGCTGCCCTTGCCGCGGTCGTGATGATCGCCGGTATCAATCTGGTGCATCGGCAGACTTCGTTCTCCGAGGACACCGCAATTGGCCTCCTCTTCGTCGGGATGCTGACGCTAGGGGTGATCCTCATCTCGCGGACCGCATCTTTCACCGGCAGCCTCACGACGATTCTCTTCGGAGACGCCCTCGGAGTGACTGCGTCAGATGTTGCCACGACAGCGGTGATGGCGGTGGTGGTCGTGGCGGGTTCGGCGCTTCTGCACCGACCCTTCCTCGTCCTGGCGTTCAACGAGCAGAAGGCGAGTCTTCTCGGTCTGCGGCCCGGCGCGGCGCACACCGCGCTGCTGGTGCTGGTGACGCTCGCGATTGTCGGCTCTTCGCAGACCATCGGCACGCTCCTGGTGTTCGGGCTGCTGGTGGGACCGCCGGCGACTGCGGCCCTGCTGGTGCGGCGGGTCCCCATCATGATGCTCACCAGCGCGGCGATCGGTGTCGCGAGTGTCATCATCGGCCTGATCATCAGCTATCACGCCGACACGTCCGGCTCGGCAACAATGGCGATCACCCCCGTGGCGCTCTTCTTCGCGGTCCTCGCGATCACCAGCATCCGCAAATCACGCCAGGCTGCCGTGGCGAGCTAGGAGTCCGTCACCAGCGCCGTGAGCCGCCGCTCCGGCTTGATCACAGTGCGCATTCCCCCGTTGCCCGCCCAAAGCGGCGTGCAACGGGGGAGGAGACGATCTGTGTCTCTCCCCCCGTCTGACTCCGCTTTGGGAGGCAGACGTGCGGGGGGGGTGGCGAGGCTTTGCGAGCCGAGGGGGGAAGCGAAGGTAGTCGACA
>JAAELU010000383.1 GCA_024226255.1 bacterium
CCATATTTCCGACACCGGCGGCGCTTACGGCAAGGGCGAAGTGGTGGCCGAATTGGACATCAAACCGGAGCTGTGGTTCTTCGAATGCCATTTCGAGGGTGACCCGGTAATGCCCGGTTGTTTGGGGCTGGACGCCATGTGGCAGCTGGTCGGTTTCCATCTCGGCTGGCTCGGCCTGCCTGGCAAGGGTCGGGCATTGGGTGCCGGCGAGGTCAAATTCACGGACATGGTTTTGCCAACGGTCAAGAAGGTCAGCTATCACATCGATATCAAGCGCGTGATCCAGCGCAAGCTCATCCTAAGCATCGCGGACGGCACGATGAAGGCCGACGGTGAACCAATTTTCCGGGCCAACAGCATGCGCGTTGGCCTGTTCACAAACTAGAGGAGTATGCCGTGAAACGAGTGGTCGTAACCGGCATCGGGATCGTCTCGAGCATCGGCAACGATGCGGAGGAAGTGCTCGCTTCGCTCAAGGCGGGTAAATCGGGCATCGAGTTCTGCGAGACCTATAAGGAGATGGGCTTTCGCAGCCACGTTCACGGCTCGATCAAGCTCGACCCCGACACGGCGCTCGACCGCCGGCTCCGCCGCTTCATGGGCGACGGCGCGGTCTACAACCATGTCGCCATGGCCGAGGCCATTACCGACGCGGGGCTCGAGGAGGCGGACGTCTCCAACGAACGCACCGGGTTGGTAATGGGCTCGGGCGGACCGTCGACCAAGGATCAGGTAGCCGCCGCCGACACGCTGCGCGACAAGGGGGCGACCAAGCGGATCGGGCCATTCATGGTGCCGCGCACCATGTCGAGCACCAATTCGGCGACGCTGTCGACCAATTTCAAGATCAAGGGTTTGAGCTATTCGATCAGCTCGGC
>JAAELU010000384.1 GCA_024226255.1 bacterium
CGAATGCGCGGCGGCAAACCGTTCGAGCGGGAGCCGGGACGGCGACCCTTCGAGAAATGGAAGGACGACGACGTGGCATGGTTGAGATCGCGAGCCGCCGAGCTCCTCGGCGTGGCAAGACCCGGCCCCGCTTGACGGGGCGCCCAGATCTTGTCGGAAATCCGGCCGACAACTCGGAATTCGACCGATTCGGCGGTTTTGCCGCGTCCAGCCCTCGAGATCTGGATGCTCCAGACGCGAAATCTCCCCCGGGTTCAGGGCATCGGGGGAGATTTCTAGTTGCCGTCTCGGTTAGTCCTGATCGCAGTGCTGACCGAGTGCCTCCGGCAGTTATGGGAGAGGGGTTATCTCACTCATGAGATGCCACCCGATGGCTCGATGGGTGACAAGTTTCTTTGGGCGATCGGAAATCCGTCGACGAACACCCTCGAGTTCGCTTACGCTTGAGGTCACCCACTAGTGGAGGCGGCGGCATCTCATGAGTGTGGGGCCACCCACAAACGCTGAGATCTATGGCAAATATGCCGACGATCTTGTCCGGTTCGCGACCGGCCTCGTAGGCCCGTCCGATGCCCAGGACGTAGTTTCGGCTGCCGTGATAAAGGTCATGTGGTCAAAGCGTTGGGACGACGTAACCAACTACAAGGCATATCTGTACCAGGCCGTGCTCAATGAATCCCGAATGCATCACCGCTCAACTATGCGACGCCGCGCCCGCGAACAACGAGCGTCGGGCTCGGACATCGTCTATCCCAAAGAGGTTCGACCGGAAGTGCTCGAAGCAGTCGGAAAGCTGAGCCCGCAACAGAGGGCCGCAGTCTTCCTCACGTATTGGGAAGGTCTTGGCGTCGATGAGGTCGCCTTTCGCCTGGGGGTGAGGGAAGGCTCAGTGAAACGGCACCTGGCGCGCGCCCGAGCCAAGCTGCGGGGGGCCCTCGATGCGTGATCGGCCGCCGGACGCAAAGGCGAGGGCTCTGGTTGTCGAGCTAGTCGAAGCGAGCCCGCTGCCGCCTCCATTCCCGGACGAAGCGGATGAGGCCCACGGCCGCCCAGCTCAGAGCCGAGAAACGCCGCGGGGCCTCGCAGTGGCTGCGACCACATTTGCCCTGATCGTCGGGCTCGCCGCGGGAGGATGGTGGTTCGCCAGTCTCGGTCGTCAAACCGGACTCGGCACCAATACCTCCGGCTCCGAGCCGGCTGCCTTCACGACCCAGGCCGTGAACGTGGCGGTCGTCAGTGAGGACGGGACCGTGCTGCGGGGTCAGCTCTGGAGCGGCGACGAAGTCGGCGTCATTGTGGCGCCTGGATACGGTGATGACGTAGTCGCGGCCCGGCAGGTCGCCAATTCGCTCGTCGCATCGGGTCACACAATTCTGTACTTCAACCTCCGCGGGCAGCGTCCCTCCGGCGGCCTCCAGGACGTCGCCACGCTCCCCTCCGACCTGCGAGCCGTTGTTACCGACCTGGGCACCCGCGGCGTCGAGAGCATCTATCTCATCGCCTACGAGCAGGCGGCAACTGCCGCCGTAGTGCTGGCGGCAGAACCGAGCGGTCTCGAAGGTGTCGCCGCCGTGTTCGCTTACGAGATGTACGACGGCCTCGACGCCCGCCAGGCAGCCGCGGCCAGCACTGCTCCCCTGTTATTCATTGCCGCCGAGGGCCCCAATGGTGGCGCCGCCGGGGCCGCCTCTCTTGCCGCCGCCAACGGGGACTCCGAGCCGTACATCTTGAGTGCCAGACCTCCGGCCGCGCTCAGCTCCGATCACTTCAGCCCCAAGGTTGTCCGAGCAGTGCTCGACTTCATCGAGGAGTGATTGAGGAACGTATTACGTAGAACGTATTGCCTAATACGAAGCCCTTGCACATTCCCATCGAACGCCCCACGTGTCCGCTTCCGAGTCCTCTCCGGCTTATGCTTCCCGCCATGAGCAATCCACTGGCTATGCCTCAGGTCATTGAGGCGAATGGTCTTCGTTTTGGCTACCACTCCCTCGGCGAGGGTCCCCTGGTCCTACTACTGCACGGATTTCCCGACACCGCCAAAGCGTGGGACGAGATTCTGGCGCCGGTCGCCAGCGCCGGATTCCAAGCGGTAGCCCCCTACCTGCGGGGCTACTCGCCGACCGAAGCCCCGGCGAACGATGCCTCAACGGACGAGTTGGGCGCCGATGTGATCGCGTTGATCGATGCATTTGGGGCAGAAGCCGCCACCGTTGTGGGCCACGACTGGGGAGGTGCCGCCGCATACGCCGCCGCGGCGCTGGCGCCTGATCGAGTCTCGCGGCTCGTCACCGTCGCTTTGCCGCACCCGGCTGGCTTCAAACCCAAGATCACCGACCTGTGGCCTGCCCGCCACTTCCTGACCTTCCGACGGAAGTCGGCACCGAGCAAGTTCGTCGCCAAGGACTTCAAGGGACTTCGTGAGATCTATCGTCGCTGGTCCCCGAACTGGGACGTTACCGACGCCGACCTGGCCGACATCAAACGTTGCCTGTCGAACCCGGAATCGCTGAACGCGATATTCGGGTACTACCGCTCGCTGCAGCGCACCCCGTCCGACCTCATGCGCCGCAGGATCTCAGTACCGACCGCCGCGATTGCCGGGCGCAGCGACGGCGCAGTTCCGGTGCGAGCCTTTGAAGAGGCGGCGTCTCGATTCACCGGGGAGTACGAGGTCCTCGAGCTGCCGGGTGGCCATTTCCCGCATCGCGAGAACACCGACGCGTTCACCCAAATGCTCCTCGCTGCCATCGGCGGATGAAGGTGTTCGCCTCTCTGCCACACGACGCCAGGAGTGACCTCGCCGCCGGGATGGCACGCGACTGGCGCAGGTTGGCCGCGGCAGGAACGTGGTGGTCGGGCCAAGAGCGAGTTGCCATCGCCGCGGTGGCGCGGGCCGCGCAGGCGGGCGAGACAGTGCAGTCACATGTTCTCTCCGATGTATCAGTTGAGGCCGCCCGCCGCCTCGCCGTTGAACCGGCGTCGACGACACGAGACATGGTTGCCAGACAACCCGACGCCGGCATGGAGCACGCCGCGTACGTCGAATTGGCCGGAGTGGTCAGCCGACTCTCAGCTATCGATGCCGTCCATCGGGCGCTGGGCGCCGATCTCGAACCCCTCCCGAAGCCGGAGCCGGGCGAGCCGAGCCGGGTTCCGCAACCGGCGCAGGCTCGGCAAGGTCGCGCCTTTGTGCCGATGGTCGGCGGCGCCAGCATTGTTGGCGCCCTCTCATTGGTGCCGGCCGAGATGGAGGCGCAGCGAGATATCCACGGCCCTCTCTATATGCGCTACGAGGACATGGATCAATACGACCACCAGGGTGGGCTGCATCGCACTCAACTGGAACTCGTTGCCGGCCGGACTTCGGCCATCAACGATTGTTTCTACTGAACTCTTTCCCATGCCGGGTTTCTCCGTGAGAGTGCCCTCATCTCTGGACGCCAGGTCGATCTGCGAGCCCTTACCGACACCGCCGTCCCCAGTCTGATTCCCGGCGGGTCTGAGCTGCTGGCGCTGACCGACGCCACAGTTCGCCGCGACTCGGCAGCTCTACCGGCAGCTCGCCAACGTGTGTTGGCAACACTCGGCCCGGCCGGTTTGGTCGATGCGGCGGGCACCATCGGCAACTTCGAAATGATGAACCGAATTGCAGATGCCACTGGGATGCCTGTCGGGAAAGGCAGCAAGCAGTCCAACGCCGATATCATCGAACTACTCGACATCGCATACATGGAACACTGATGGGCCGATGCGCCCGTCGACAAAACAGTAAGTAGGGTCGCGTTCATGGGATATGCAGAACAAGCAGCACACGAAATCGACAGACTCGTCATCGGTATCAACCGGCGGGTTGGACCAGCCCACGGCCATCATCTCCTCGAGCTCGCCGGCAAGATTGGCCTGCAGTCGCTTGATCTGTTGCCCACTTTCAGCGACTTCCTTCTCGACGGTCTGTTGACGCGACAGGTCGCTCTTCTACGTATGCGCTATCGCCCGGAGGACCAGATCCGAGAGCGGCTCGAAGACCTCGAAAGCCGCGGTTTGATCAGCCAGACCAACACCGGCTTTGCGGCAACCGAGCAGCTGCGGCCACTGATGAAGGCGATGCGATCGGCCCTGGCCGACGTGGCACAAAGCGTCTGGCAACACAACGAGGTTGATATCTCAGTCGTCACCGAAACCGCCCGACAACTCACTCAAAAGGTCACCGACGACCACGTTGTAGCCAAAGCCCAGAGCCAAGTGCGGCAGCCACTCGATCGGTACTCCTTGCTCGAGCAGCGCCTCGTCACGCTCCGCTTCATCCGCCAGCATGAACACGCCGAAGCCTGGCTGGCGCAGGGCCTGTCGGCTCCCGAGATCGTGCTCATGACGGCGCTGTGGCGCGACGCCGAGGGCGAGATCGATGGCGCCGCTCTCGAAAGCCTGCGCAGCCTCGGCTACGCCAAGAAGTCCGATCCGGCAAGGCTGACCTCAACCGGCAAGAAGCTGCGGCAGAAGATCGAAGACGAGACCAACACCAGGTCGGAGTGGGTCTTCGCAGACCTCGACCCCGAGACGGCCGATCGATTCCTCTCCGCCATGCGCAACCTGCCTGCTTGATCGAGCGATAGGCCTCTCCGCTGCGGGCCGTCGAGGAATGGGTCCACGGCATGACATCGACCGCGGTTTGATGCACAACCACCCAGAGGGTCCCGTGCGCGAGGCCTGATTTCATCCATATGGATGTCGTCGCTGGATATACCTCACCCGGGACACCTCAACAGACCGAATAATGAGTCCCGATATAGTCCGAAGTTCGCCATCGAGGTGGCGGATCTGCCATGAATTGACATAATGGGCCCGTGCGCGTGTGAATTGGCGCGCTCTTCACGAGGCAAGCAGGCCGGGGGAAATGAGCCAAGACCCAAAGGGTGTGTCGCACCTCACCGCGACTATTGACCCCACGTATCCGGTGGGCACCGACTTCTATCGATACGTCAACGCCAAGTGGATTGTCGCCAATCCGATCCCTCCCGAGTACGGCTCGTGGGGTTCGTTTCACGAAGTGCACGTTGGCAACGAGATGCTGTTGCATGACCTCCTCGAGAAGGCGGCCGCCGACTCCGGCCAGCCCGGCAGCCCGCAACGTATGGTGGGTGACTATTGGGCCGCCGGACTCGACGAAGTCGCTATCGAGGAAGCCGACCTATCACCGCTGCAGGGTCACCTGGACCTGATTGCGGGCCTCGTCGACAGCGATGACCTGGTGCGGGTGCTGACGTCGCTGCGCCGCAGCGGAGTCGGGATGCTCTTCGGCTCCTATGTCTCTCCCGACTTCGAGGACAGCTCCCGGTACCTGCTCTATGTCGGTCAGGGCGGCCTCGGTCTGCCCGAACGCGACTACTACTTCCGCGAGGACGACCACTCCGTGGAACTCCGCGCCCAATACCTGAGTCACATCGGCCGAATGCTTGACTTGCTCGGCCACGAGGCTGATCCGGAAGGTGCCGCGGCGGCGATCATGGAGCTGGAGACAACGCTTGCCGGCTTGTCCTACACCCCAACCCAGCTCCGCGACACCGACCTCACCACCAACAAGGTGGGTCGGGACGGCTTCTCCGGCGCCATGCCAGGCTTCGACCTCACCGGCTACCTCACTTCCCTGACCAACGGGGCTGCGACCTCAATCAACCTCGACAACGTTGGATTCTTCGAGCAACTCGGCGATGTCCTGGCGGCCTCGGACGCCGAAGTCCTGCGCTCACTCATGCGATGGAACCTCATCAGCGCCACCGCGAGCTCCCTTCCGCAGCGCTTTGTGGAGGCGAGCTTCGACTTCTACGGCAAACAAATCGGCGGACAGCGAGAGATGAAGCCGCGCTGGAAGCGAGTACTCGGAGCGGCCTCAGCGGACATCGGCCAACAAGTATCCAAGCTATACGTCCAGGCCGCATTCAGCCCAGCCGCCAAGGAACGGTGCGAGACGATGGTGGATCGTTTGCTTGCTTCAATGGCGGACTCGATCCGAGACAACGATTGGATGGGCGATGAGACCAGAGCCAAGGCGCTAACCAAGCTCGCCGGCTTCTCATACAAAATCGGGTACCCGGACAAATGGCGTGACTACAGCGCTCTCGAGATCGACCGGGGCCCTTTCGTAACCAATCGCCTGCGAGCCGCTGCTTTCGAGTTCAATCGCAAGATCGCCAAGCTGGACAAGCCGGTAGACCAGGCCGAGTGGGCTATGGAACCGCATGCCGTCAACGCCTATTACCACCCGCTCTATAACGAAATCGTCTTCCCCGCGGGAATTCTGCAACCACCGTTCTTCAGCGAGGACGCCGACGACGCCGCCAACTACGGCGCCATCGGGACGGTCATCGGCCACGAGATAACACATGGCTTCGATGACCAAGGCAGCAAGTTCGATCACGTGGGCAACTTGAGGAATTGGTGGACCGAGGCCGACCGCGAGTCATTCGATGCGAGGGCTGCCGGCCTCGTCGACCAATTCGCCGAATACGAGCCCATTGAGGGCCTGGCGGTCAACGGTGAACTGACCCTTGGAGAAAACATTGCCGACCTCGGCGGCGTCACCCTCGCCTTCGCCGCGCTGCAACGCGCTCTCGGAGAACAAGGCAAGTCCGACAGCGACGGTGACGGGTTGACGGCGGCGCAACGATTTTTTATCTCGTACGCCACGATCTGGCGGGGCAACTACACCGACGAGTACACCAGACTCATTGTCACCAGTGACCCCCATTCGCCTAGTGAATACCGCTGCAACGGCATTCTCGA
>JAAELU010000385.1 GCA_024226255.1 bacterium
ACCCCAAGCGAACGTATCCAGAAGTACCTGTTGGCGAAATTGCCCCTCGATCGGCCGGGGGTCACGGACTTCGAAGAAAATCGGTAGGAGTGAGGCCTTAGGGGAGTTATCAGTTATCAGTTACCAGTTACCAGTTACCAGTTCGAATTCTGACTGGTAACTGGTAACTGGCAACTGGCAACTCGTTCCTCACGCCTCGTACAACGCGATCTCCTCGCCTGAGTCCTTCCACCACATCACGTTGTCCAGCACCGCGATTCGGCCCTCGAGGACGTCTTCGAGGGTGATTCCGGGGATCTCATCGGGCCATGGCGGCTGGGGGCGCGAGAGTTGGATGAGGGCCCCGAATGATTGGCTTGGTCGGGTGAAGGTCTCGTGCCAGGTGTCATGGTCGGTAGAAAGATCGACCGTTGCGAAGCCGGCGTCGTTCATGGCGGTGTCGACGGCGGGTACGTCGTCAACGTAGATCGTCAGATGGTGGAATCCCTCGCCATGACGGTCGATGTACTCGGCGAGGAAGTTGTCAGGTTCCAGTGGCTGCAGCAGCTCGACCTTGATCTTTCCCATCTTGATCTGAACCGCTCGCGCCCCCATGCGCGGGTTGTCGCCTCCGCCAACGAACCTGCCGCCCATCACGTCGATGAACAGGTTGCAGGCGCGGGCGGCGTCACGAACTGCCAGGCAGATGTGATCGACCTTGTTGATGTGATTGGCGATGCTCATTCGTCACGACCGATTGGATGGGCTTTGCCGAGGCCTGACTCGATGAAGAACGACGCGGTTCCGTCGGCGACGAGTGTGCCGTCGGGCTCCCGCATTTCCATTCTGGTGAACGCCAGGCGGCGGCCTCGGCGCACGACCAGGGCCTCGCATGTGATTGGTGTGTGGAAGGCCGCCCGAATGAATCGGACGTCGAGGTCAACAGTGACCGTGTAGTCGTCGGGTCCGGTCGTCGAGACCGCAACAAAACCGGCGGCATGGTCGGCGAAGGCGGCGATCATCGCTCCCGGGACTGAGTTGTTCGGGTTGCGCCACTCCGGTGGAGGATCGAACTCAGTGACAGCCCGACCCCGCTCCATCTCAACGCACGTCACGCGCAACTGCTGAGCGAGCGCCCGGTTGTTGATCCAGGCCCGTGTCTTCTCGAGATCCCGCTCCTTCGATTTCAACTCTCCACCACCAAACTCATTGCCTCCGGTTCCAGTGTCACCGGGACAGCCGTCGACGTGACCATGCCGGTGAGGGGATCGATATTGCGGGTTCCCGACATGAGCTGCCCAACGTTGACGTCGGTGAACCCGTGAGGAATGGAGACGGAGCCCAATGGGATGGCGCCGTTGAGTTCGAGCTCGCCCGATACCGAGCCGTGGGCGGAGTGGACGGTCACTTGTGACTTAGCGGCAAGATCCAGACGGGCTGCCTCAGCAGGATTGATCTCGATTGTGGCTCGCTGCGTCCGTTGCCGGTCGGCGAGTTGTGAGTTGAGGTGATGTGGTTGGCGTTGGGACACCAGAACCAGCCCGTCCGCAACCTCGAGCTCCGTCAGTTGAGCCAGGAGCGGCTCCGGCGCAACGCGCCACTTGCCGTCCGGCAGGCGGGGGAGCACCCACCCAAACACATGCGGCTCGGCGGCGACATTGTCGATGCCGCCTGCCACGATTGCCTCGAATGAGGAGGCCCGGCTGCGGCTGGCCAGCGGCGCTAGCAAGTCATCGTCAGTCGATTCGAGAGTTAGACCCGTTGGCAGGATGTCTTGGCCGAGTTGGGCAGCGAGCCGCGCCAAGATCCACCAAGTGCTCTTGCGGTCGGCACCAGGGGGCACAACGGCGGCCGTGTAGCGGGTGGCGACGATGGGATGGAACTGGTCGATGTAGTGGGGCATGTCAGGCCGTTCCAACTGGCCGGTACTCGGAAGAACGTGCGTGGCCAACCTGGTGGTTGGAGTCTCGACGACATCGATGACGACCAACACATCGAGTGCCTGCAGCGCCTTCTCCAGGCGATCGACTTCGGGAAAAGCGGCGAGCGGGTTGCCCCCGACAACGATCAGGGCCCGGACGTTGCTCGCCTCGATCTCGTCGGCCAACGCGGCAGCCGGATGCTCGCCCAGGCGGCGCGGTAGTTCGGGGCGGCTCGCCGGCCCCGGCTCTGCTTCCCCGGTTCCTGGAGTCCACTCCCGCGTATCGAGCTGCCGCAGATAGCCGGGGTTGAACCACATGCCACCGGGTTGGTCGTACGAGCCGGTAACGATCAGCAACGCCCACAGGAGCCACTCCGTGCAGTTGGCCGCAGCCGACATCGTCGATCCGGTGCCGGTGAGTCCGGCAATCCGACCATGGCGGCGAATCGCGCCCACGAAGTCCGTGATGTCATCGGGCTGGAGTCGGGTGGAGGCGACGGTGTGCTCGAGATCGAACGGCTCCACGGCTGCTCTGAGCTGGGCCAGCTCAGTTGGTTCTGTGTACAAGGCAAGGTAGGAGCGGTCGGCACCGTCGCGCAGGATCTCACGCACTGCGTGCGCCAGCAATGCAAAGTCTGATCCTGGCCGTGCTGCGAGGTGCCTGGTGGCGAGGAGCGCAGTTTCGGTCTCTCGAGGGTCGATGACCCAAACTTCGCCTTTGTCGGCAAGCGATCGAATTCGGCGCACCGGGTCGACAAAAGGGGTGACGTGTCCGTGCGAAACCACCGGATTGGAGCCGATGAGGACGGTCATCGTGGTGGCTTCCCAATCGATAGTTGGGTTGAGGCCCACGTAGCCGCCCATCATCTCGGCGACCATCGGCTTGCACGGCGTGTCCAG
>JAAELU010000386.1 GCA_024226255.1 bacterium
CGATCAACGCTGTGATGGCAGGATGCGCCCCGGAGTATTTCCCAGTCGTGATCGCCGCCATGCAGGCCGCACTCGACCCAGGATTCAACATCAACGCCGCCATCACCTCGACCGGCGGAGCTGCACTGTGCCTGGTCGTTTCCGGCCCGATCGCTCAGGAGATCGGAATGGCCTCCAAGCACAATGCGCTCGGATCGGGCAACCGGGCCAATGCCACAATTGGTAGAGCCATCAGGCTCACGGCAATGAACGTGCTGGGTGCCAAGACTGGCGGCATGGACGGCTCATCCATTGGTCATCCGGGCAAGTACACGATGTGCTTCGCCGAAGACACTCCCCCGCCACAGTGGCCAACGCTTCGTGAGGAACTCGGTTACCCCCTCGAGGACACGACCGTCACCGTGCTGGCAGCCGAAGGCCCTCGCCAGGTTGCCAATGCGCAGAACCCGGACGGCACCGGAGTACTGCGCACTTTTGTTGCCGCCATGCAGGCTCCTTCGACCTACTCCGTCGGCAAGGGTCACCAGGTGTTGCTTGTGATGGGCCCTGAGCATCGTCAGGCGATCGTCGACGCCGAGTACTCCAAGGCCGAAGCCAAGGAATTCCTCGTCAGGGAGAGCCGGGTGACGCCAGAGTGGCTCACCAACGCCGGAGTCGTCATCGAAGAGGGCTACCAACACGACATGTCGGCGGGCGACGACGGCAAGCTGCCGGTCGTCCCCACAGTGGACGATCTCTTCGTCGTCACGGCGGGCGGCGCCGGGGCTGGCTGGTCGGCCTACATCCCGGCTTGGGCACCGATTCAACACAGCAGATCAGCAACCCGTCGGGTGCGTCTCGAAGGCGACACACTTCCGCAATGCGGACCGGCCGGCTGCGAAATCGATTGGGGATAACCAATGGCTGACATCGTCGTCCTGCGACCCGATGAAGAACCCCAGGCGGCCGCCTCGGTCGGCTACGCCCCGCGTGGCGCAGTACCCGAAAACGCCCACGTGGTCCTCATCGAGAACGGCAAGCCACGCGCCCGCGACCTGATGCAGTACGTGGCCGATGAGCTCCAGGAGCGCTACCCAATCGCCACCGTTGAGATCTTCTCGAAGGCGTCGGCCGGCAAGCCGATCGAAGCCGACGAGGCCAAGGAGATGGCGGCTCGCGCCCATCTGGTGATCACCGGAGTTGGTGACTGAGCGGCATGTACCGCGTGCAGTTTGCACGACGCAGTCCAAATCGAAGAGCTCGGCACTCCCGCCACGGTGATGATCACGGAACCGTTCCAGGGGCTGGCGGCATCCTTCGCCAAGACCTTGGGGATGCCCGGGTATCACAACGTCCAGGTGCCCCACCCGATCGCATCCAAGGATCTCGACGTACTGCGCACCATGGCCAAGCGAGTCGTCGATACCGCCGAAGCTCAGCTCATCGGGTGAACGGAACCAACCTGGCGTGACAGAAACCAAGCGCAGCTTTTGCCGTTTCTGTATCGCCCTGTGTGGGATCGACGTGGAAGTCGAGGGCGACACCGTCCTGCGGGTACGCGGGGCTGAGGATGACCCGCTGTCGGCCGGCTACACCTGCTCCAAGGGACGGGCCCTGCCCGAGTTCCATCATCACCCCGGACGCCTCGACCATCCGTTGGTGCGAACCGAGGCGGCGCTGAAGCAGTCCTCGTGGGATGCCGCCATGAGCGACCTTGGAACCCGGCTCGAGGAGATACTGGCGGCGGCGGGACCCGACGGGGTCGCTCTCTACCTCGGGACCGGTTCCGCATTTGACGCATCCGGCCGCCGAATCGCCGAGCGCTTCATTCGCTCCATCGGCAGTCGCAGCAAGTACACCTCGGGTTCGCTGGACACGCCGTGCAAGCCGATGGTCGCCGAGATGATGGGCGGCTACGTGGGCCTCAACCCAACTATCGATTGGGAAGCCACCACGATGACCGTCCTCATCGGCTCCAATCCGGTGGTTTCGCACGGACACGTCACCCCGTTCGTCGACCCGGTGCGCCGAATTCGATCGCTTGCCGACAAAGGCGAAGTTTGGGTTATCGACCCCAGGGAGACCGAGACTGCGCGCCTTGCGACCAGCCATCTGGCAGCCCGCCCCGGATCTGACTTCGCACTGCTGGCGCACGCGGTACGTGAGATCCTGCGCGACGGTGCCGACCGCTCGTACCTGGCCTTGTACACGGAGCCCGCTGAGCTGGCCCAGCTCGAAGCCGCGGTCGAGCCGTTTGACCTCGAGCACACTGCCGCGTCCACCCGACTTGATCCCGATGACATCAATAACTTCGTCGCCGCGATTCGTCGCCACGGCCGCATCGCCGGACTGACCGGCACCGGATCGACGATGTCAGCCGCCGCCAACTGCACGGAGTGGCTCCTGTGGGCACTGTTGATCGTCACCGGCTCCTACGACCAGCCCGGTGGCATGTGGTTCAACCCCGGCTACCTGCGCCAGCTCGACACTCGGGAGTGGACTCCAGGAACCGGGGAGGCTGAGCCGGGGCCGGCGAGTCGACCCGAGTTGCCGCGCCGCTTGGGCGAGCATCCCGCCGCGGCGTTGGCGGACGAGATAGAGACCAACAACGTCAGGGCCCTCATCGTCGTCGGGGGAAACCCGCTCGCCGCTTTTCCCGAGGTCGATCGCCTCGAGAAGGCGCTGCAGGCGCTCGATGTGCTGGTCGTCATCGATGTCGTCGAGACGCCTACCACCAGGCTCGCTACGCATGTCTTCCCGAGCACCGGCCAGTTGGAACGGCCCGACATGCCCCACTACATCGACCAGTTCCATCCCATCGTCGCCACTCGTTACACGGCCGCCGTCGTGCCACCCGTCGCCGAGCGCAGGAGCACTTGGTGGATCTTGGCGCGACTCGCCGCCCAGCTGGGCCAAAACATCCTGCCAACGGGACTAACGCTCGAGTCGAGTGACGACGAACTGTTGGCGCCGCTGGCCAGCCGCAGCAGGGCCTCCTCATTCGAGGCAATCGTGGAAGGGGGCATCGACAACATCGCCGCCGAGCCGCAGGTGTTCGGCTGGGTGCTCCCCCGCTTGCCAGATGGCAGATGGCGCATCGCTCCACAGCAGCTGGTGGCTCAGCTCACCAAACTCGAAGTTGCTGAGGGTCTGGTTCTGGTGTCCCAACGCCAACCACATCACCTCAACTCACAGCTCGCCGACCGGCAACGGACACAGCGAGCCACCATCGAGATCAATCCTGCTGAGGCGGCCCGTCTCGATCTTGCCGCTATGTCACAAGTGACCGTCCACTCGGCCCACGGCTCGGTTTCGGGCGAACTCGAACTCAACAGCGCCATTCCATTGGGCTCCGTCTCGATTCCCCACGGCTTCACCGATGTCAACGTTGGGCAGCTCATGTCGGGAACCCGCAATATCGATCCCCTTACCGGCATGGTCACGTTGACGGCTGTCCCGGTGACCCTGGAACCGGAGGCAATGAGTTTGGTGGTGGACAGTTGAAGTCCGAGGAGCGAGATCTCGAGGAGACTCGAGCCTGGGTGAACGCCCGGGCCCTGGCACAGCAGTTGCAGGTGAAGTGCGTCGAAATGGAACGGGGGCGGGCTGTCACCGAGTTCGACCCTTCGGAGGAGTGGCGCAACCCGAATAACTCAGTCCCCGGGGCGATGATCGCCGCCTTCGCCGACCATGCCGCCGGCTTTGCCGCAGTGTCCGCGACCGGTCCCGATGACTACACGGTCACCGTCGATCTCGACGTCCGGTTCATTCGGGCGGCCTTTCATACGCCAATCACCTGCGAGGCCCTGGTCGTGCGCCGCGGCAGGCGCCTGGCGTTTACTCGGATGGAAATGCGGGAACCCGATGGCACACTCGTCGCCGACGGAACGGCATCGTTCTTCATCGAGTCAGGCCTTGGCAGGGCGCATCCAATCGGTCGTGACGAATGAGCGCCGCCAACCACATCAACAAGGTCGATCACATCTGCCTGGCGGTGCGAGATGCCGCCCGCGCCTGCCGACTCTTCATCGACGTGATGGGCGGCAAGTTCGTCGGCGGCGGCGACAATCCCCGGATGGGCGCCCGGGCGGTTCAAATCAAGATGGGCAAGATGAAGGTCGAGTTGCTGCAGCCGCTAGAGCCCGACAACTTTCTCGCCAAGTACATCGAGCGCTATGGCGAAGGCTTCCACCA
>JAAELU010000387.1 GCA_024226255.1 bacterium
CCAGGGCCCCAGCGTCCACCTGGGCGTGGCGATTGCGGGCTCCAGTGCCGAGATATCCAGTGTCGGCTGGTGTTCGAGTATGAAGTTCAACTCGTCAGTCTGCAGGGTCCAGGGCCCCAGCGTCCACCTGGGCGTGGCGATTGCGGGCTCCAGTGCCGAGATATCCAGTGTCGGCTGGTGTTCGAGTATGAAATCCATCTCATACGTCTCCAGGGCGAACGGACCCAGCGCCAACGCGGGCGGGGCCGGCACTATCTGGGTGGGCCAATCCGGCACTGCGGCAATAGCCTCCGGCGTCACAGGCGGGATCTCGACGGGCTGCGTCCTCGGCATGTCCTTGACCGTTTCCCAATCGAATGGGGCAGCCAGCTCTTCCTCCGACGTGACGTTTGTGTAGAGGATCCCGGCAACAACGGCCACCACCACAAATGCGAGCAGCCATCCGAGCCATCGGAAGGGCCGACGAGGCTTCTCGGGCGTCGGGAACCGCCGAATGGGCTCCCTTTCGGCCTCGAGCGGACGGGGAACTGTCCCGATGGGTGACCGGGAATCCGACTCTGGTCGATCAACAACGTTCGTCATGGCAATCTCCCTTCTATGTCTCCACCATCGTGCAGGGCGGTGCTGCGGATCGAGTTACAGCGGCGTTGCGAACGAGTTACACAAACCTGGCGGAATCCTCTACACATTCTCGAATTGCCGGGGCACAATTTGAGTTGGGTGAAACCTTCTCTGGGGGGTCGCATGCCTGCTGATCCGGCACCGGGGGACAGATTGACCGTGATTCGGGTCCTAGGGCCCGTCGACGTTCTCACATATGCCGGAGATGTCGCCGTCGGAGGCCGCCTCGAGCGGATGCTGCTGGGGGCTTTGGCTGTTGCCGCGAATCACAGCGTTTCAACAGATGAGCTGGCTCAGGTTCTCTGGGGGGACGATCCTCCCGCGTCGCGGGACAACGCTCTGCAGACATACGTCTTTCGACTCCGACGTATTCTCGGGCACAATCGGATCTCTTCGGAGAACCACAGCTACGAGCTCCATGTCGCTCGTGGCGACCTGGATGCGTTGGACTTCGAAGCGTTGGTCTTGGACGCTGTGGCCGAACGATTTGATCCCGAAAGGCGTCTGGTTCTGTGTAAGCAGGCACTGGGGTTGTGGCGCGGAACGCCGTTCGGTGACTTCGCCGATCAGGATCCCTTCCGGCTCGAAGTGCTGCGGCTCGAGGAACTCCGTTTCCTCGCTATCGAACTCCGGCTCGAGTGTGAAATCGTCCTCGGCAACGAGGAACTCGTAGGCGGCACCCTGGAAGCGTTGATTGAGGAGTATCCATATCGCGAACGGCTCTGGCATCTATTCATTGCCGCGCTCGCGCTGGCCGGCCGGAGAGTGGAAGCCCTCCGCGCCTGCAACAATCTGCGAGCGGTCCTCGGTCAGGTTGGTCTCGAACCGACCGTTGAGATCCTCGAGCTTGAAGAGGCAATCCTGGCCGAGGATCCGAACGTACGAAACATGTTGAAGTTTCTCAGCGACCGCGCATCGAATCCTCCTCTGAAGGTCGACCCGAGCTGACTCGTGGAGCTTGCGCCGGACTCGCTGGTCTGGGTGACTGTCGACAACGCCTATGCCACCTACATCGGTACTGCCCCCATCGAAGCCTCCTCCCGTCAGCAAGGCCCATGAACACTTTGTCGCAGAAGGTGTCATTCTTGGGATGAAAGGTCGGCGACGGCGCGACTGGGTCGAACAAGTCCGTATTGCTCGCCAGGCCCCTCAACAGCCGGTGGAGTGCCTAACGGTGGTCGTCTTCTGATGGACGCTTCCGTGCCATACGCAGAATCTACGCGATTCGAGACACGCCTGACCTAGGCCGATTGGCAGGCCCTGTTGGAGGGGCAGTACCGCCACTGAACCGCTCCTGGATGTGAGGATCTCGTGCACTCGACAAGATGTGCGTTCGTGGTCGGGATCTGGTGGTCGGGGGCGTTGCGGGAAGAGTCTGTGCACGTGTGATCACCCAATAAGAAGCACCCTCAGATCGGGACCCCCCATACACCACGTCCGTGGACGCAACTACGGGGCTCATGGGGTCCCTAAAAGGTGAGGCCTCCCCGAACTTGTCGAGGAGGCTTTGGTAGCCCCGACCGGATTCGAGCCGGCGTTACCGCCTTGATTTGGGGTGGTTGTGCGGCGGGACGCTGCCCGGGCGCGGCTCAAGGGGTCCCTAAAAGGTAAGGCCTCCCCGAACTTGTCGAGGAGGCCTCAGTAGCCCCGACCGGATTCGAACCGGCGTTACCGCCTTGAGAGGGCGGCGTCCTAGGCCCCTAGACGACGGGGCCGCGATTGTGACCCTGTGTCACAAAAGCGCTCGGGGGGGAGGACTCGAACCCCCAACGACAGGACCAGAACCTGCTGTGTTACCAATTACACCACCCCCGAATGGGCTGTGCGAGTGGGGAGGATAGTCGAAGTTACCCCCGCCGAATCGGGATTTGCCCGGTTGCCGGCTCGGGTGCCTCTATCTGGGTTGTCGGCGCCTACCGGCCGACTACCACATGTGTCCGAATTACACGGATCGCCACTAACCGTATCCGAATGACAAAATCGTCTTACCCGCGTTCAGCGCCGGTAAGACGAGTACCCCTGATCTCGTGGCAAGGTCACAAGACGTTGCACCACAGGCACTAACCCCGGCTGACTGCGCCTACGACTCTCTCTGAAGCTATCGAGAAGGTCGCGCCCAATCTCGGTGTACGCAATACGTAATACGCAGTACGAGCCGAAGCGGAATCCCAGCCGGCGGCCCTACAACCACAGTTGTCCGGTTCTCTCAGGTGACGCCGCTCACCGGAATGGCGGCGCCCGTGATCACACCAGAATTGGGGCTAGCCAAAAAATCGATCACGGAGGCGATCTCCTCCGGTTTGGGCCATTTGATGTAGTCGGCGTAGGGGAGCGCGGCCCGAGTTGCTTGAGTATCGATCGCGGTCGGCAGAATCACGTTGGCGGTGACGTTCGTGTCGTCGAGCTCGCGTGCGACCGTCTTGATCAGCGACTCGACTCCTGCTTTGACCATGTTGTATGCGGCCTGTCCTGCGGGAGCATCGGAAGCCGCCTTGCTACCAACAGCGATGATCCGCCCCCAGTCGGCGTCACGCATGTGGGGAATGGCGGCACGCAGCGAGTAGAACGCTGAACGTAGGTTGAGGTCGACCATTCGGTCGAAACGCAGGTCGTCGGTTTCGGCAACATAGCGGCCGCCCGCCCAACCACCGACCAAAGCGCAAAGCACGTTGATCCCTCCGAATGCTTCGACGGTGTCCTTCATGAAGATGTTGATTGACTCCGGATCGGTGGAGTCAACCCGGCGCAGAAGGAGTTGATCCTCGTCGAGATCTATGGCTTTCTCCAGCGCACGCGCCTCTTCGGGAACTATGTAGGTGACCGCAATCTTGAAGTTGCGGCGGACCAGCAAAGGAACGACGGCTTGGCCAAGCGCGCCCGTTCCACCGGTAATGACTGCGATGGGTTGTTCCATGGCCAGTACGTTAGCTGAGCGGGGGCACCCTTCCTTGATCCGACGCTGTCGGTGCTCGGTGCGACCGTTCCCTACGGCGTGAGCCTCTTGAATGCCTCCGCAAGCTCAATATCGGCGGCGGCGCCACTGCGGCCGGCCCACTCTCTTATCCGGTCGCTGAAGGCAGTCACGGCGTCGCCACCCTCGTGAGCATTGCCCATCGTTGTCTCCCCTTGAGACGAGTGGCACAACAGCGCTGCGATCTTCGTGTCGATGCTCGCTGATATGTCCTGCCAATAGTCCGGAGTGTCTGCCGACCACAGCAACATGGCAGACGGCCGGTGGGAGTCGAGTCCCATGTCGGCAAAAAAGAGAGGATCGCGGGCGGCAACCATGCCATCGACGGCACCCATGCCGGCGGCACGATGATCGGGGTGAAGTTGATAGCGCTGCCACGGATCATGACCCAGGAGAACGTCGGGGCGGGCCAGTCGAATCTGTTCGGCGATGCGACGGCGCAGCGCCATGGAGTACTCGAGCTCGCCATCGACGTAGTCCAGCCAGGTCACGCCGGCTGCCCCAAGAGTCTCAGCGGCGGCTGATTGCTCGGCGGACCGTTGCTCCACGAGCTGCGCGGGGTCCGCGTCGGGGTCCCAACTTCCCTTGCTGCCGTCAGTTACGACCACCATCGAGACCTCACACCCTGAGGACGCCCAGCCGGCCAGCGTGCCGCCGCAGCCAAACTCGATGTCGTCCGGGTGAGCACCGATGGCGAGCGCCCGCTGCGGTATGGGCAATTGGCCGCCCTCTCGATGTAGGTCGCTGTAGAGATTGGTCATGAGCACGAATCTATCGTCGCCAAGAGTTGGTTGATCCATTGGCCGCCGGGTCGCGTCACGATCTCATCGAGGTCGGCGACCGTGTCGAGATCGTGGGCGAGGCCGGGCCGAACGATGACGGCGGCGTTGGGGACCTCGCGCAAGTGACGGCGATACGAGCCGGACCCGTATGCGAACTCGACGAACCGGTGACCTCCAAGCGCCGCAGTGCCCCCGTCGTAACTAGGCGCGATCACAGGACGTCCGGACGTCAATGGTTCGAGCAGCGCGCTGATGTCATTCACAGAAATCAGCGGAAGGTCGGCATGAAGCACCAGCCAAGGGCGGCCGAGTTCCATGGCATGGTCCCGTACCGCCGATGCGGCACCATCGAGGCCAGAGCGATTCGAGCGCGATTCAGCAAGGGTGGGGTACCCATAGCTCTCGGCCCAGCGTCGAACTCCTGAATCGCCGGTGACGAACACCACCGTGGCGCCGGTCGCGGAGGCGACCAGGGCTGTCCGTCGAGCCACCTCTCTTCCGAGGCGGGAGCGGCTCGGAGCATCGAGCCGGGGATGGAGCCGTTGTTTGGCCACGCCGAACGGCTTGACCGGAATGGCCAGCAACGGAGTTTGAAATCGCATCCGGCAAAGCTAATCGCCCGGAGAGAGGAGCTGGCCGGTCACCGGGTGCTGTTAACGTCGCCGGATGTCCCGAAAGACCAAAATCATTGCGACGCTGGGCCCGGCCGTGGCGTCGCTCGACGCGATATCTGATCTGATTGAAGCGGGTATGAACGTTGCTCGCCTCAACTTCTCGCACGGAACCCACGAGTCGCACGAGCAATTTCACACATGGGTTCGACAGGCCTCCGAACGCCTAGATACTCCCGTAGCGATCCTGCAAGACATCCAGGGCCCTCGCATCCGGGTCGGCTCCTTTCCTGGCGGATCGATCATGCTCGAGGAGGGAGCTGAGGTTGTTCTCGTTCCCGGCGTAGGTGAGGGTTCGAGCAAGGAGATCCACGTCGAGAATCTCGAAGCGGCGGCCATCACCGAGGGTTCCACTGTCGTCATGTCGGACGGGTTCATCGTCGTGAAGGTGATCTTTTCTGACTCCGGCATCGTTAGGTGCCGCGTTGAAGAGGGCGGAGTGCTCCGCGACCACAAGGGGGTGGCGTTCCCCGGCGTCAGGATCGATGTCCCGATCGTCACGGAGAAGGACAAGGCCGACCTCGAATTCGGGCGAGAGCTGGGCATGGAGTACGTGGCCGCCTCCTTCGTGAACTCGGCTGCCAATGTTCGTCAGGTGAAGCGGCTCACGGACGGCGTGCCGGTGATTTCAAAGATTGAGTCGATTGTCGGATATGGAAATCTCGGCGAGATTGTTGAGGAGAGCGCCGGGGTGATGGTTGCCCGGGGCGATCTCGGCGTTGAGCTCTCGTTCGAGAGTGTGCCTCGGGCCCAAAAGCAGATCATCTCCGCCGGCAACTCCAAGGCCCGCCTCACGATTACTGCCACGGAGATGCTCGAATCGATGACTGCCTCACCGCGGCCAACGCGAGCTGAGGTGACCGACGTCTCGAGCGCAGTGCTCGACGGCACCGACGCCGTGATGCTCTCGGCAGAGACGGCGGTCGGTAGATTCCCGGTCCGCACGGTGGTCGCCATGAGCAGGATCTGCGCCGAAGCTGAAGCGAGCCCCCGATACGGCCGGGGCCATGAGGTGACCTTTCTCGAGTCATCGGCGCGGTTTGCCTCGGCAACGGCTCAGGCGTGTGTCGATGCCGCCGACAACCTCGATTTGGCGGCGGTCGTCGCCTTCACCGAGTCGGGTTCGACGCCCCGTCTGATCTCGAAGTACCGGCCCAATGCCAACATCTACGCCTACACGCCGGTCGAGGAGACGTATCGCCGAATGGCGCTGTACTCGGGCGTCACCCCGCTGCGCTTCACCCGTGTTGAATCTACGGATCAGATGATTACGTACGCAGAGCAGAATCTGCTGGAGAACGGCATCGTCAGACCCGGCGACAGCGTGGTCATGGCCGCTGGTATTCCTCCGAACAGGGCAGCGGCGACCAACCTGATGAAGCTCCACCTGGTCGGTTCGCAGACAACCGGGATTCCGTCAAGCGACTAGCGGTGCCTGTCCCCAGGTCGGCCTGTTCCCGTTCCCGTGGAGGCTTGCGCCAGCAAGTCCTCCTAAGGAACGGGCCGTCAGGCCCGTTCCCAGCGTCCAGGTCGGCCCTTGTTCCCGTTCCGGTGGAGGCTTGCGCCAGCAAGTCCTCGAAAGGAACGGGCCGTCAGGCCCGTTCCCAGCGTCCAGGTCGGCCCTTGTTCCCGTTCCGGTGGAGGC
>JAAELU010000388.1 GCA_024226255.1 bacterium
CTCTTTGGCTGCCACTTCGAGAAAGGCGACCGGGATGTTGCGGGGTTGAGGCCGCTTGACAACCCGAATGTCGTGGTAGGGAGCCCAGTCGAGCAACTCGGCCAGGGTCGCCGTCGTCACGTAGATGTCGAGATCGACAGAAAGGACTTCATCGCCCAGCAGGCGGGCATAGCTTGAGACCGCCATGCCGCCGATCACGGTGAACTCGAAGCCTTCGTCGATAAGTTGGCGAAGGAATTCGACGAAGGCGCCTATATCGTGTGGCGTTTTGGTTCGATTGGACGGCATACCCGACGAAACTCGAGAACGCTCGCACGGTACTCTGAGGGCGAAGAGTCCCGAGGCACTTTGGTCGGATCCCAGGCCATGAAGGGGTTGGGGTAGGGCACAGATTTCCCCTCCCGGATTGCAGCCAGGTTGGCCGCCCGTTGGGCGAGCGCTCTCCGCTCTTTGCGCTTCCAGTCTTCGTCGATCTCGGCCCAGAGTTTCTCAACCATGACACCACTCTACACCGAATCGCACCGGGTCACCAGGAGGAGGATCCCCGCCCGCCGCGGGCTCGGAGCGCCCCATTCGTCCCCCTCCGGGGCAACCGCGCCGGGCGTCCTGATCGAGCTTGTCGAGGGCATCGGCGAGAAGTCGCCGGTGGCGGACATCGCGGCCCGAACC
>JAAELU010000389.1 GCA_024226255.1 bacterium
CCCCTCGGCGTTGAAGCCCTCCATCCACCGATCCTCATACTCCTGGCCCAAAACCACCCGGATAACAGATGTCCGGTTCGCCCAGAAATACCGCAACACCACATCATCCAACCCATCACCATTCACATCCGCCGCCTCGACAAACTCGGATCGGTCGCTCGGTACTGCCGGCGAGGTCGTGGATGTCAGACAGCAGGCGGCATTTCCCGTGTTGGTAACAACGGTCCTGCCTCTGCTGTTGGTCCACGTCCCGTGGTAGGCGGCGCTACCCGCGTGCTGCGTAAACCCACCAATGGTCAGCCCGTCGACGTTGTACTTCTGTCCGTTCTGCCAGATTGTGAGGTGAACATGGTCGAAAGTGGAAGTCCCTCCACAAGGCAACGTCTGGGCCGCATCGCCGAGATACGTGCCGGCCTCGACCCACTTTCCAATGAGTTCGGTTTGCGTGTTGGTCAGGTGGTAGTAGCCCGACTTCCAGCCGCCACTGTGAGCAACAGTCAGATAGCTGCCCCCATCACATCTGA
Organism: bacterium; assembly: GCA_024226255.1. Classification (GTDB taxonomy): domain Bacteria; phylum Actinomycetota; class Acidimicrobiia; order Spongiisociales; family UBA5794; genus JAHEJX01. Next base: position 525 of record JAAELU010000389.1, read on the forward strand.
TCTCGCCCACGGTGCCAGGAGCCACGGCGACGACGCGCTTGTTGCCGGACGCTGTTGGGCCAAAATCCAGAGCATTCGTGTTATGGCGAGATCCGGCCTTCCAGGATTGTCCCGCTTCGAACGGCAGCTGCCAGTCCGGCTGCGCGCTCTCCTGACTCACACCGAGCGGCGCCGCGAACGATGATGGACCAGCAGCATCCGGCCCGTCGCTACCGAACGCTGACCCGGGGACGGATGTCAGAGCCGCGGAGACAAGGAATACGGAAACAAGGCTGACTCTGACGAGGCTGAGGCCTTCTCGCGCAGAAGCGATCATTCTGCCGGACCCCCGATGCCAACAGTCACTGGTCCTACCTCCCCTTGGCAATGTCCACCGAGGATGAATCTACCAGGACCAATCTCAGCGATCCAAGCCGTTGGACGCTGATCGCGGGCGAATCTTCAGGCGATGCGGGTCCCGGTTGGCACTAGCCAGCACAGAGATGGGGATCACTGCAACCGAGGCCGGCTGGGGGCCTCCTCCGCCCGCGTGTCTGGGCTCGCCGACAGCGCCACTTGCGAACACATGTTCGACTGCTCTACGCTGGCTCGGGTGGCGATTGGGCGGTCGAAGGAGGGAATCTTGACGGGTGCTGTACCCCAGAGACGCCCTCGAAACGGTGCCACGATTCGTCGTCTCAGCGAACAGCTGCAAGAGACCTCATCCGTCGCCTGGGCCCGGGTGGAGGCTCGGATCGTGCGGGAACGGCGCCTGATCGACAGCAAGAATTGCACTCTGCGCCGCAAGGAACAGAAGCGCGGCGAGTTGGTCGCCAAACGGTCGTGGGCTCGTTCCGAGCTTCACGGACTCACCCGGTCGATGGGGATTCTCACCAAACTTGCCGACGACGGCGCACAGGAGGTCGGCCTCTTCCTAACTCGACGTCTCGACCTACTCCAACGAACTGCCACCCACCTCGATAGCACCATCCAAGAGGTCGAACACCGAATCGCCGACCTGCGCGCAGAGGTCGCCGCCCACATCGACACGGCGCTTGGGCTGCTGCAGAAGTGCCTCGGTGAGGCCGAAAAGGCCAAAGCGGTCGCCGAGCCCGACGCGTCGGAAACGGACACATACTGGTCGCCGGTTCCCGTGCTGGGGTTTCGGGTCTGGACGGTGACTGCCCGGGGGTTGATTGGAGGACGCCAGCCGTGGACCTCATCACACAAGACGGCACATTGTCTCAAGGCGGGCTCGGTGCCACACACCGACGACCGATGCGCCACGGTGGCCTTCGGGTGTGGCATTTACGCGATGAAGTCCATCGACCGGCTCACCAAACGAAGCCTTGGCAACCGGCCGCTCGCCTTTGGCGTCACGACGCTCGAAGGCAAAGTTGTCGAGCACGAGCACGGCTACCGGGCGCGGTCCGTGACCGCTCGAGCACTGGCAATTCTCGACCGGCGGGTGGTCCGGCTCATCCACGAGGAAGGCGAAGTCGACGAGATGTTCGCCAACCCCGCAGCGCAGCGCACCCTGGGCTACATACCCGGGCCCCAGCCGACAAGCCCACCAAGGAACCTGACCCTCATCTGCAGGTACCTGAACAACGAAGCGAGGAGAATCTCTGCATGGACATAGGCAAACCACTACGCGTCATCAACGTTGAGCCACTCAAGCTCAGAGCGGACGATCTAGACGAAGCCGCCACCCGACCCAATCCTGCGGCAGCCCCGGCCGACCTCCCGACACGAGAAGTCGAGATCAACCCGATCCCACGGACACTCACCGGCAGAACCACATCGGAGTTGCCGACCTAGGCCTCCAACCGGATGCAGCTCGTTGCCTCCTGACCGTAGGAGATGCTCCACGCGAAAGCGTGTTGCATCCCAACTCCGTTGAACGTCGAGCCGGGACCGGTACAGGGCCATGAGCCCCTAGCCGAGGAGCCGGTTCCGCAGGACACTTGAGGTGGCCCGCGGCGGCGTTGGGCTGCTGTGTGGACGGTGGGTTATTGGGCCCGAGAAAGGCCTGGGTGGGCTTCCTCTGAGAGGGGAGATCCCATGCATACCCGTTCCGTTCCTCTTGTGGCCATCGGTGCGATGGTGCTGTCGGTACTGGGACCCGTCGGTGTTGGGGAGGTGGCGGCGGAAGAAGCAGCCCCTGCGGCGATTGCGCCGGTGATCTGTCATCCCAATGCACCCGACGTGTGTTGGAAGGAAGGACCCACCGTCAACGCCCAGGGCAAGAGGCTCTACTTCCAGCTACTGGACGACTACTCGATCGACATCGGGGCTCTCATCGGGGATCTCGGCAAACTTCCTCCGGGCCGCTTCGACAACACAAAATGGCAGAACCGGATGTTGAACAGGCTGGCGGCTATCTCCGTTCCGGCCTGTAGCGGCGGAGGGTGTCCGGTGGCCGGGTTCGACTACCTCGCCCTGGAGAAAGGTGTCCTGACGATCAGAGCGGGGTACCGCTGGGATGGGCCGTCGACTCCCCGGAACATCAAGTTGATGGCGAACATGCGTGCCTCGTTGGTGCATGACGCGATCTACGACCTGATGAGAGCGCGGCTCATCGTTCCGCAGACGGGCATCGTCAATTCGACCGGAGGGCTCAATCGCCTCATCGCCGACGTCATGTTCTACATCCTGGCGGTGGAAGACGGAGCCCCCGGTCCAGGCGCTTCGTTCGACGTGATCCGGCTCGGAGGTGGCCCCAGGACCCGATGGATCCTCCACGAGAAGTTCCCGTGGAAGTGGCACTCGGTAGCCGCGGCGGGACCGGACATGGCAGTCCCGGTGTCGTGCCAGGCACAAATGGTGCAGCTAGACGGGTCAGGCTCCCGCTGGGCCAAGTCCCTGACATGGTTCGAGGGGACAGAGCAGTTGGGGTTTGGGGTGTCGCCACTCGTCTTGCTCAATCCGGGCAGACACGTGATCACATTGCAGGCAGATGACCTGGCCGCCGATCCGTACAAGTTCAACTACGACCCCAATCACTTCCTGGATATCGACCAGGTTGTCGTCACCGTTGGCAGGCCCGGCATGATCATCGGCACCGAGAATGCCGACCTGCTCGTCGGGACAGCCGGCGACGACATGATTCTGGGCCTCGGCGGCGACGACACCATCAAGGGTGGCGGCGGCAATGACACGATCTGCGGTGGCCCCGGCAAGGACAAGCTGATCGGGCAAGGCGGCGACGACAGTCTGTTCGGCGGGCGCGGAGGCGACATTCTCCGCGGCGGTTCCGGCAACGACGTCCTCGACGGTGGCGGCGGCAATGACGTTCTCGCCGGTGGCGGCGGCAATGACACAATGGACGGTGGTTCCGGCAAGGACACCGTCACCTTTGCCTCTGCGACACGGAAGATCACGGCCAATCTCGCCGATGGGCTCGCCGGCGGCGAAGGCGTCGACACGCTGATCGCAATCGAACACCTAATCGGGTCGGAGAAAGCCGATCGCCTCATCGGCGACAGCGCCTCCAACCGACTGTGGGGCGGTGGGGGCGACGACGTCATCATCGGCCGCGGCGGTGCGGACAAGCTGTACGGCCGGGCGGGCGACGACCGGCTGCTCGGGAAGGCAGGCGACGACAAGCTCGTTGGCGGCTCGGGGGTCGACTACCTCAATGGCGGCCCCGGCACCGACATGTGCAGCGGGGAGACCCGCATCGCCTGCGAGTAGCCGGGCCTGACAGTGCAAGAGGATTGGATCGACGACTGGAACCTCGGCACGGAGAACTGGGGGCACGTCGCCGACCTTGACGGCGACGGTTAGGCAGAGATCTACATCCGGAGACCTCCGGCACAGGAACCTCATGGATGAGGACTGAGCGACCTATTCGACGTACTCGGCGCCGGCCACGCCTGGAGCATCCGGCATTCCCATGTAGTGCCTGACACCCATTCGAAGTGTTCCAATCCGATAGCGGCAGCGAACCTGTGGCCCGGATTGCCACCATCGGATTCGAAGAAGTTCTCGTGGGGTTGGGTTCTCGAGATCCAGGGCCGACGGCAAAGGAGTTGAGTATTGTCAGATTCAGGGATCTCGATGCCAGGATGACCGACGACGCGTATCAATCACGCAGGCTCTCCGTCCAATGTTCCGAGCTGGGTGATGCATTGGGCAGCCCACCCCCAAGGAAGGACCTGTAATGACCATCCACAATGGAGCCGGCCAGAACGACAACTCCATCGCTACCCTCGATGGTGGCCGCCGAGTGATCCGGACCGAGGATCGCGGTAACGCCAATTACCTATATGTCGACGACGAGCTGCGTGTGGCTAGTGCTCAACTCGAGGATTTCTTCGCGGTCCTTGGCGAGTTCGAGGTCAACCGAGAATCCTGCGACACGACTCCAATCGGGTCCACCGGTTATTCGAGCGTCACTATTCGTCAGGCCTCCGGAAGTGTCCCGGAGATTCCCGAGCTAGTTGATACCTTGCGCTCCTCCGAGATCGATGCCTTTCCCCACCACGTCATGGCGCTCGAGAACCACACCCAGTTCGGCCCCCATGATGCACCGCTCGACATCGACAAGGGGCTCCACCCGCAATTGTGGGCGGAGCGAGTGATTGTCGAGCAAACGCTGCTCGCCGTAACCGGCGAAGGTAACCAGGTCGTCGTTGTTGACACCGGGGTTCTGAACGACAAGGAGGCCCCGCTCATTCACCGAAGCGGACTTGGCAAGCACTCCGAGCGGGAGAAGCCGAAGCGGCCTGTGAACGGCGCATCAATCCCCGCCTTCTACGGCCACGGCACGTTCGTCGCCGGGAAGGTTTTGACGGCCAACCCCGATGCAGTGGTTCAAGTGTTTCGGCCCGATGGGTTCTCACCAGTGAAAGGCGACTCGGCGCTCGTACTCACGGATGATGATCTAGCCGCAGTGCTGGCCAGAGCGCTGTTTGTCATGGCCGGCGAACCTGGAGGTCCACAGCCCCGGTTGTCCAACAAGGAAAGAGCATTGCAGGCAGAGCAGGCCATGACTGCGCAGCCAGATCTCAAGCCCGCGGTTCTTAACTTGTCTCTTGCCGGTGCAGATCACGGTGTGCCGGACCCACTTCCAGCCACCCTGGAGATACTCAAGGTGTGGCTTGACCTTGGAATCAAGGTGGTCGCGGCGGCCGGCAATGACCACACAGACGCTCCGCACTATCCAGCGGCATACGATGGAGTGATCGGGGTCGGAGCTGTGGACCGAGCGAATACGGATGCCGACTTCAGCAATTACGGCTCGTGGGTCGATGAGAAGCGCCTCGGTGTGAATGTGGTCAGTGCCTACCTCGAGGGCGGCAGCGACAGGTCGAGCGTCAAGGTCCCCAAGCCGACAGGCAATCCACGAATGCCACACCGTAGCAAGACCCGCGGCCCGTGGGACGGCCTTGCCTCGTGGAGCGGAACCTCATTCGCGGCACCTCAGGTGGCCGGCGAGCTTTCGATCTAGAGAAGGAAGCGAGATCTCCGACGAGGAACGCGCTTGCGAAGCTTGTGCACCATTGCTGTCGGTCGCCAATCAGGCCGTGGCGAGGGGCCGGGACCCGCGCGCCGGCTCTCTTGACCAAGTCGAACGACACTGTGGGTCGCGGCCGCTTGCTCAGGCCGCGATTCATAGAGTTCGCGGAATGGCGCAGCGCAATGCGGGCGACGTCGCCGCCAGCATCGACACACTGGCGGCAGCGCACGATCTAGGTCTCCAACATGGTGATACGGAACTCGCCGACGAGATTGGGCTGACTCTTTCCGGCGCGGAGGCCATGGACGGCCGTCTCGACGACGCCGAGCAGCGCATGCGCGAGATCGCGGCGCGACGTTCCGATACACAAGGGGATAAGGCGCGCGCCCAGCTCGGTGCCTTGTACAACTTCACCGCCCAGTACTCGGCGGGTGCCACCGCGCTCGATGGCCTCAGCACGCAACTCGAGCAGGCGGGCGAGATCGAATGGGCCGCCAGAGCCAGCAGCAATCGCGGTTGGTGCCTGATTCAGCTGGGCCGCTCCAGAGAGGCCATAGTTGAGCTCGAACGTGGGCGCGATCTCTGGCTAGGGCTCGGCGCGGCGGACTCTGCGTCGCAACCTGCGCAGCACATTGCCGTGGCGTACTCCTTGCTCGGTCGGCCAAGAGAGGCACTCGAGGCGCTCCGCGGAGCGTTGCATGGCCACGAGCTCGAAGTGGATGACTACTTGGACGCCGCCGATCTATACGAGCAGGCCGGCCTGATCGAAGACGCGCTCAGCAACGCCCGCGCGGCCCGCGACGCCGCGCGAAATGCACGGGAGCGCGGACTGTGTGAATTGGCCCTGACCAGGCTGTATATCGCGACCGGCCGCTACGAGGCAGCCATTGATTGGGCGAAAGCGGCCGAATTGTCCTTCGATGAGATCGGCGCAACAGATCTTCGATATGCGGCGACAGTGCTGTTGAGCAGCTCGCAGATCAGATGTGCCGCTGCGCCGAGGGTCGACAGACGCTCACTACTGGCGCCCGCAGGTGAGGAGAGCTCCAGGAGCGCTGCACTCGCTCGTCTGGTGCAGGGCGAAATCCAGCTTCGAGACGGCGACCTACCAGGGGCGTCCTCAGCAGTCGAGCAGATCATTCAGGATGACACGCACGTTGGACTGGCGCTGCGCCTCCAGGCGCGCACGCTCGAGGCGAGGATCGAAGCCGCTCGCGGCCGGGGTGAATCTGCGGTGCAGAAGGTTGTCGAAGCCCTCAGGCGAGTCGGCGAACAGGCAGCCGCCACGGGCTCGACGGATCTGAACGTTGCGATGCGTGGACTGGGCGCCTCCCTCGCCGACTTCGGCCTTGGGGTGGCGCTCGACCAGGGAGACCTTGGCGCGATCGTGGCAATCACGGACCGATTGCGAGCACTTGACGCACTGCCACGATTCGATCCGCCTCCCTCGATCGCTGCCGAGGTCGCCCAGTACCGGCAGTTGCGTCGCCACGGTGCAGACGACGACGCAATCTCCAAGGTTGAGCTGTCACTTCGCGACAGCATCAGGACATCGGGAACGCAAATGTTCGCCACCGCGACGCCCATCGACCTCGATACGATCCGAGAGGTGCTCGGCGACGGCCACCTGGCACTCTTCGTCGAACAGGGTGGCAATCTGACACGGCTCGAGTTGTCCCAAGGGAACGCGACGCTCACGCCGGTTGGAAGCACACGGGCAATCGAGGAACTCGCAGCCAAGGCACGCATGCGACTCGTGTCCGCGCTGGCCGCACCAGAGCGGGAAGATAGACGCCAATCGCTCACAGCAACGACCGAACGGCTGAGCGAAGCCCTCTTTGCCAACAGCCCCCGCAACAATGGTCCACTCGTGTTCATTGCTCCGCCGGGTGTATTCGGCGTGCCGTGGCCGCTGCTTCCGCATCTCGCCGGGCGCCCACTGCACCTGAACGCGAGCCCTGCCAGCTGGTTCAATGCCGCCGCCCGAGCCGAGCGTGGCGCGCGGAACACATATGTGGCGGGACCGTACCCCGCTCAAGCGGCACTGGAGGTCGCAGAGCTGGCGGCCGGCGACCCCGGCGCCACCGCTCTCACCGGCAGTGCCGCAACTACCGACGCCGCTCTAGAACTCATCGACGGTGCCGATCGGGTGCACCTCGCCACTCATGGAATAGCCAGAACCGACAACCCGATCTTCTCGAGTCTCGATCTCGCAGACGGCCCGCTCACCCTCTACGACATGCAGACGGTCGCGCCGCCGCGCCAGCTCATAGTGTCTGCTTGCGCCGTAGGCAGGCCTCGCACCTACCGGGGCGGGCTGGCCGTTGGGCTACCTGCGGTCGTGCTCGCGGGCGGCAGCCGCACTGTCGTCGCTGCCGAGGTTGATGTCCCAGACGAGGCCACGAGGCGGGCGATGCTGGTGCTCCACGAGCTGATGCGTCGCGGCCACTCCCCCGCCGAGGCACTTACCGCGGCAACGGCAGCGCTGCTGGTCGAAGATCCCGCTGCCGGCATTGCCGCAGCAGCCTTCAACGCCTACGGCGCCTAGTCACCAATACCCTTCATGGTCATTGTCAGGCCATGATCGAACTCGAACACGACATCGATAGCGCCGGCATCGGCAGGGATGACGGCCGAGAACATCCCATCATCGTCAATGCGGATCAAGTCGCGATGGAGGCCGGCTCTGACCAACACCCAGCCTGCGACCGGCGGATCAACGGCGCCGGTCATCCGCCGATCAACACCATCTTCGACCGCGATCTCAACATTTTGTCCGGTCGACGTATACGTGCGACGAAGTTGCTCGGAACGGCCGCGCATCGCAACGGATTGCTCTTCCACCTGCTCAGCGAGCCACTTGTCTGCGAACTTCAGCGAGAAGAGAGCTCGAGCCATCACGTCCGCCCTCTCCGGAACAGGTGAAGCTTGTCCAGCCGTGTCTCTCAGTTGGTCTCTAAGTGACCCGTCTCCATCGCGGTTAGTCACGAACGCTCCTTCATCTTCTCAGCAAGCTTTTCCCTACACCGGGCCATCGTGGGCCCAACGCTCCCTGCTGGTATTCCAATCGCCATGTTCATTTCGCGGTATGACGCCCCATGCGCCCACAGTGCAACGAGCTGGCGTTCCCGTTCTGGCAACTCAGCCAGCACCTCTTCTAGAGCTTCAACATCGAGAATCCGAATGGCGGCCTCATCGGGCGGGTACTCGTCGGTCTCGACGACCATGAGGGCCTCAACGGGGACAGTGCGCCCGGAGACCCTTCCCATGTCTATACATTTGTTGCGCGCTACAGCCACCAGCCAGCCCTTGATGGCCTTGGGGTTGTGATGCTGGCCAAGTTTCTCGAGAAACTTGGCCCAGGTTGCCTGGAACACATCCTCGGCATCGGCTCCGGTGACTCCTGCGTTGCGAATCGTCCACCACACCAGATCCTTGATCGAGGTGTACAGCTCGTTGAACGCGTCAGTATCGCCACTGACCGTCTCCCGATAGAGCTCACCTAGGTCGCGCGTCATACGGTGGAACATAACGCCTGTCGAGTGTCGGCGCCCGGGAGTTTGAGGTCGTGGTGTCCCCCAACTAGTCACGATCTATCTCCCGGGCACACAACACAGCCGAGTCTGCAGGAGCAACGGGCCCCCCCTCGTGCGCATCTGCACGCGGCATTGACTCCCACGTCGACCTCACGTCGATCCTTTCGCACGACTCATCTGACTAAAGGACGGCGAAAGCGGCCATCTGATACATTCGCCGTATCGATTCGTTCGGCGACGGACAACCCAACGAACCCGCGCCACCTGGTTCCGAGCAGATCGAGGCCAGGGTCGGTGGATTCCGGATTTCAGATGCCAGAGCCCTTGCGGGAATGGCCGAGTGGCTAGTGCTTGTACAAGCCCATCAAGGTGGCTTTGGCCAGGGTATTGAAGTGAAGTTGGAACCCGATGACGGCCGCCGAGCTGTCTGCATCGACGCCAAGCATCCCTGAAACGGCATGGACGGTGAATAGGTACCGATGGGGGTGATCGCCGTCGGGCGGGCAAGGTCCGCCGTAACCGGGCTTGCCAAAGTCGGTGCGTGTCTGGAGCGCACCCGTCGGCAGAGGCCCGTTCTCGCTACCTGCGCCGGCCGGCAATTCCGAGATGGTGGCGGGAATGTTCACGACGACCCAATGCCAGAAACCCGATCCGGTTGGTGCGTCCGGGTCGAAGCAGGTCAGAGCGAACGACTTGGTGCCCTCCGGAGCGCCCGACCATTGCAGCTGCGGGGACCGGTTGCCGCCTTCACACCCAAACCCGAATTCCTCGCCAAGCACATGCTCGAGCGCGAGGTAGTCGCCGTCGCTGAAGTCGTTGCTGATGAGCTGCATTGAAAGATCCTCCTGACAATCGGCGCGCACCTTGAGTCTATTCAGCGGCGACTCGGAAAGCACGAGCCTCAGCCGCCGCGCGGGGTGCATCCCGCCAAATCTTGTCACTCGGTGTTGGCACGGTGATAGGAGTCACCTGGGAAGCTCATACTCAATGGTTCATACTGAAGCTATGGCTACCGAACGGCGCACCATCTCGCTTCCGCCCGCCTTGGCGGCTCGTCTCGATCGTGAGGCGATGCGCCGCAACATCTCCTTCTCCGGTCTCGTCACGGAGCTCCTCGAACGTCAACCCGAGCCTCTCCCCTACGCGGGCCTGATTGAAGATGACGATGATCTATCGCTTCGTGTCGAGCAAGTGCTTGCCGGCCTCGACGGCTGAGCAGCGACGTCGATGATCGTCTGCGACACAGGACCACTGGTATCGGCACTCAACCGGGGCGAGGGCCGTCGCCACCGATTCGCCGCGGAGCTTCTGGCGCACGCCGGGCGTCGAGTTCTCGTGCCGTGGCCGGTATTCGTCGAAACCGACCTGCTGCTGCGGTTCCGTGGACACCGGCAAGCCGCAACCGCCTTTGGCCGTGCACTGGCGGATGGAGTTCACCGGCTCGAGACTCCATCGGACAGCGAGCTGGCGACATCGCTCGACCTGGCCGAGCGATACGCAGACTCCGACGTCGATCTGCCCGATCTGGCAGTGATGTCGATGGCGGCCTCGCGGAACGCCCCGATCCTCACATGGGACTTCCGCCACTTCCGATCCGTAGTTCTCCATCGCGGGCACCATTGGGAACTCGTGGTCGAAGAGAACGAGCTCCCGACGCCATAACTGCCCAGGCCGCCGCCAGGAGGTCGGCTACGGAACCTTGAGCACACTGCGGTCGCCAAGCGGTGCCTGCAGCTGCTCCTCGAAGCAGAACTGAACACCAACTGTCGAGTTTCCCGGCCGTGAAGAGGCTCCGGTGTGTCCAGGTGCTGAAGGGGTGCGGCCGGGCGCGACTTCTCTTCGTAGCTGAACCGCCAGAAGATGAGCCACAGGCTACGGGTCGCCGACAATGGCAGCGCCGAGAGGGCAAGCACCGGTATGGCCATGGCCGCCAAGCCGCATATGGCGCCGGTCGCACTCACAGACGCGGACGATAGCGGGACGGCAACAGCGTTCCCCCGAAGACGAATACCAGGCACCGCGAGGCCCCAGCCGCCGTTACCCTCTCCCTTCGTGGAACGAGCTAGGCGATGAATACGGGAGACGACCCTGAGACTCTGTATGCCCCTGCCCGTGGGGCCCGACTGGCGTATCAGATCTTCGGGACCGGCGACCACAACATTGTCGCCATCCCGCCACTGGCGCAGAACATCGAGATCGCTTGGGAGAACCCACAGATCCGAGCAATGCTGGAACGATTCGGGTCGTTCAGCCGCTATCTCCACTTCGACAAACGAGGCACCGGCGCCTCAGACAGGCGCAGCCAGGTTCCCGGCATCGACGAACGCGTCGACGATGTCCGCGCTGTGATGGACGCGGCCGGTGTCGAGGCGGCCCACTTCTTCGTGCAGTCCGACGGTGGACCGATGGCGATCCTGTTCGCCGCCACTTACCCGGAACGAGTGCTCAGCCTCGTCCTCAACGGAGCATGGGCGGCGCTCACCCTGTCAGAACCGGAAGCGGATTGGGCCAAACGCCGCGATGCCTTCGTGGCAGCTTGGGGAACACCGGCCTCGCAGCTAATCGACCGCTTCGCGCCCTCGCTCGCCCCCTTCCAAGAGGAACGCACCTGGCTGCAACGCTACGAGCGGCACGCTGCCAGCACCGACTCGCTGCGCGAACTCCTCGATCTTTCGGCTGAGATGGATGTGCGCGATGTACTCCCGACGCTCGACGTGCCCACATTGGTCCAACACCGCACTCGCGACATGATCGTCCCCATCGAGTTGGGCCGTGAGCTGGCCACCATGATCCCCGGCGCCACCCTCATCGAGTACGACAGCGCCGACCACTTCTCCTACGTCGGCGACCTCGATCCGTGGATGGCAGATCTTGAACGGTTCGTAACGGGCACAGTGCGACTGCGACCTGAGCCTCAGCCCTACTCGGCAACCCGCATCATGACGCTGGGCCGATTCGCCGTCTTTGTCGGTGACGATGAGGTACCGAAGTCGGCCTGGGGCTCCCGTCACGCTCGCCAGATCTGCAAGCGGCTTGTGGCCGCCCGCGGCTGGCCGGTGACTCGAGACGAGCTGATCGATATGCAGTGGCCTGACGAGCATGATCGGCACCGCCTCAGCGCCCGATTGTCGGTGCAGCTGTCCACCGTGCGTAAGGTGCTCGGCGGCGGTGTCAATGCCGATCGTGAAAGTGTCCGGCTCGACCTCGATGAGGTGACCACCGACCTCGAGGCCTTCTACGAGGCCAGCGACGATGCCGCCATCGTTGCCGCCTACGCCGGCGAGTTCCTCCCCGAAGACCGCTACGAAGACTGGCCGGGCGCCGTTCGTGACGAGGCCCGCAGCCGCTTCGTAGCGGCTGCGCGTCGCCAGGCGGCCGCCGCCACCGCAGAAGGGCGGCCGGAGGTGGCGACACAAACGGCACGCCGCCTCGTCGAGGAGGACCGCTACGACGAGACGGCGCACCGGTTGCTGGTCGAGGCACTGCTGGGCGCCGGCCAAGAAGGCGAGGCCCGGCGGGCGCATCACGCGTGGGCGGGAGTCATGGCCGAGCTCGACTCCACGGTCCCTTCCTTTGACGAGGTCGCCGGTTCGTAAGGTTTTCTGAAGGGTCGTGCGGCACAGTCGCCGCATGAGTATCGAACACACACTTGCCAGCCAGCACTCGCTGGTGCTCGCCTCCGATGAGGGGCAGCACCTGGAGTTTCTCAACAACCTTGCGACCATCCGGGTCGCCGCCGGGGGTGAACGCTCCATGAGCGTCGTCGAATTCCTCGCCCCGCGAGGGTTCGGACCTCCCGAGCATCGCCACAACGACGAAGACGAACTCTTCATCGTCCTCGATGGCGAACTGGCCTTCCTCACCGGCGGGGAGCGAATCCCAGGTGGCGAAGGCTCACTCGCGTATCTACCGCACGGGGTCCCACACACATTTCAGGTGCTGTCGGACTCGGCGCGGATCGTAAACGTCACTGCGTCGAACAGTGCAGTGCCTCGTTTCGACGAGATGGTCTCGGCGCTCGGCGAGCCGACCCAGCAGCTGACCATTCCCGAGCCCGGCTACATCGACCCGGCCCGAGTCGCCGAAGTGTGCGCCGCTCACGGGATCGACATCGTCGGTCCGCCGCCGGCACCGCTGGCATAACTGAACCAGGAAGGAACCACCATGACACCCAACATCAATCGCAAATTCGCCCTCGGCGTGGCCGCACTGGCCGCCACTGTGGCATTGGCTGCGTGCAGCGCAGCCGAAGAACCAACAACCACGACAGCTGCGCCTGGCCCACAGACCGTTGAGGTGACCGCACTCGACTACGGCTTCTCCGGCTTGCCCGAGCGAGTCGCCCCAGGGACCGTGTTCACGCTGCTCAATGACAGTGGCGTTGAGATCCATGAGCTTGTCGCCATCCCGCTGCCGGCCGACGAGACCCGTCCTGTCGCCGAGCTGATCGCCGATCCCGAGGGTCTGGCCGCGTACTTCGGCAGCGTCGAGACCGTGCTGATCGCTCCTCCCAACGAAGGCTCTGTGGCCGTCGAGGGCACCGGTGCGCTCAACACACCCGGTCGTTACGCAATCATCTGCGCCATCCCAACCGGCGCCGACCCCGCCGAGTACCTGGCAGCCGCGGCCGCAGCCGAGGGTGGCCCGCCTCAAGTAGCCGGCGGCCCGCCACACTTCGTCAAGGGCATGTGGGGAGAAGTAGTCGTCGCCGAGTAGAGGAGCACGGGACCGGCGGTCGACTTGCTGCGTTGGCGAGTCGACCGTTCGTCACGTTTTGATGCCGCACCGCCCTCAGGCGTAGGCTCGGGTCGCATCATCACGGAGGGGTCGCATGGCACAACCGACGCTCGATTGCCGCGGACTGCGGAAGGTCTTTGGCGACCTGGTCGCCGTCGACGATGTGGGCTTCCACATCGATGCCGGTGAAACCTACGGGCTGTTGGGGCCAAACGGGGCGGGCAAGACCACATCGATTTCGATGATCTCGGGTCTGCTCAAGAGGGACGGTGGCTCGATCACAGTCGACGGCGAGGAGATGACCACGATCAACCTGGCGGCAAAAGCGTTGATAGGCCTGGTTCCCCAGGACATTGCCGTCTATCCCGATCTCACCGCCCGCGAGAACCTCGTGTTCTTCGGCAAGCTCTACGGCATGTCCGGCAAGGCACTCCAGAGCAGAGTCGACGAGGTGCTCGAGATCATTGGTTTGGCAGATCGAGCCGGCGACCGCTCCGACGACTTCTCCGGCGGAATGAAGCGCCGGCTCAACATCGGCATTGGGCTGCTTCACAAGCCGAACCTCCTGATCCTCGACGAGCCCACCGTCGGCGTCGATCCACAGAGTCGCAACGCAATCCTCGAAAGTGTCGAACAGCTCAGCAGCGCCGGTATGGCCGTGCTCTACACCACCCACTACATGGAAGAGGCCGAGCGGCTCTGCGATCGGGTAGGGATCATCGACCACGGTGTCATCAAGGCAGAGGGCACCCGGCGTGAGCTCGTCCAGATGGTCGGTGAGCACGACCGGATTCGGCTCGAGACGACCAGCGGCGGCCTGCAGTCGGCAGTCGCTGCGCTCAGCGAGCTGCCGTCGGTGGTCGAGGCCGGTGCCGGCGACGGCCTCATCGAGCTTCTCGTCACCGAGGCCGGCGAGCACCTCACCAAGATCCTGTCAATCGTCACCGAAGCCGGCGTCGCCGTTGCCGGCGTCGACATCGATGAGCCCAACCTCGAGTCGGTGTTCTTGCATCTCACCGGCCGAGCCCTACGGGATTGAACATGAACGCCGCCTGGACAATCGCCGTCAAGGACCTCAAACAGCGTGTGCGCGATCGATCGGCGTTGATCGTGGGAATCGTGGCGCCGCTGGCTCTCGCCGCCATCTTCAGCTTCGTCTTCAACCCGATTGACGACTTCGAGTTCTCGGCGCAGTACGTGGTGGTCGACCAGGACGGCGGACCGGCGGCCCGGCTCTTTGTCGACCAAGTCCTCGGCGGTATGACCGGTGATGGCACCATCGAAGTCGAAGAGCTCGCCACGGTCGAGGAGGCCCGCACTCTCGTCGATGTGGAAGTGAAACCCTTCGCCGAGGAAGTCGAATCGGCCGACGCCGCGTTCATCATCCCGCCGGGCTTCTCGGCAGGTGTCGCTTCATCCGATCCTGTCAGCATGGAAGTGATGGCAGGCCGCGGGGACCAGACGGCAGCAGGTGTTGCAGTCGCCATCGCCGAACAGTTCGCCAGCCAGCTGCAGACGGCACGGGTATCGACCGCCACCGCCGAGTTCTACGGACTGACCGGCGATCGCGCTGAGATCGGGCTCCGAGCTTTGGCTGTACCCAACCTGGCAGCCGTCACCGATGCCGAAGCCACTAGCAAGATCCTCACCGGCACCACCTTCTACGCCGCGGGGCTGGCAATCTTCTTCCTGTTCTTCACCGTGCAGTTCGGCGTGAACGGACTGCTCGAGGAACGCCACGCCGGCACACTCCCCCGCCTCTTGGCGGCACCACTCCCCAAGCTGGCGATCATCGTTGGAAAAGGAATCACCGCGGCCGTGCTCGGCCTGGTCAGCATGGCGGTCCTCGTGATCGCGACCACGCTCATGTTCGGCGCGGAATGGGGGAACCCACTCGGAGTGGCCCTACTGATTCTGGCCGGCATCTTCGCCGCAATTGGGATCATGGGCATCGTCGGCGCCTTCGCTAAAACTGCAGAGCAAGCCGCTGTGTTCTCATCGATCATTGCTGTTGTCCTTGGCTTCCTGGGTGGAACGTTCTTCCCCGTAGGCCAGGCAGGCGGCATCCTCGCCAAGCTCAGGTTCATCACCCCGCACGCCTGGTTCATGCAGGGCCTGGGAGACCTCCAGGGAGGCAACGTCGCCGACGTTGTGCCCGCAGTGCTGGCCCTCGTCCTGTTCGGAGTTGTCTGCGGCACCTTGGCGGCTCTCGGCGTGCGAAGGGGAATGACGGTATGAAGAGCCTGACCATCGCCGCCACCAACCTGCGCCGATTCATTCGTGACCGCGGCAACATCTTCTTCGTCTTCATTTTCCCAATGCTCCTCGTCCTCGTGCTCGGAGCCTCCTTCGGAGGCGACTTCAACGCCCGCCTCGCCGTGGTCACCGAACCCGGCGGCGACTTGGCCGACGACCTGGTCACTCGCCTCGAAGCCATCGAGACGGTCAACGTCGTCAGCGTCGCCACCGAAGAGGCCGCAGTGCGCGGGGTCGAACGTGGTGAACTCGAAGCCGCCCTGTTCATTCCGGCCGACTACGACGAATCCATCACCGCCGGCACTCCGGTCAACGTGCAGTTCCTGTCCCGCTCCGGTCAGGAGGGCAACAGCCTGCGCAGCAACATCGAGTCCGCTATCACCCAGCAGGCGGTGGTCCTTCGGGCGGCCCGATTCTCCGAGTCGGAGGGACTGGCCACCTTCACCGAGGCATTGGCCGTCGCTGGGCAGGCCGAGGCCAACATCGGCCCGGTGAACGTCGAAGTCACCGCTCTCGGCGAAGCGTTCTCGCTCGATCTTCTCGGCCAATTCGACTCGAGTGCCCAGACTCAGCTCTTGCTGTTCGTCTTCCTGACGTCGCTCGCCGGCTCGGCAGCTCTCATCCAGACCCGCCGGCTCGGTGTTGCCAAGCGGATGATCGCCACGCCAACGTCCGTGCGCGATGTCCTCCTTGGCGAAGGGTTCGGCCGCTTCCTGGTGGCCCTGGTGCAAGGACTGTTCATCATGATCGGCACATGGCTGATCTTCGGCGTCGATTGGGGTGATCCGCTGCTGGCCACGCTGATCCTTCTGTTGTTCTCGCTCGTAGGCAGCGGCGCCGCCATGCTGATGGGATCACTCTTCAGCAATGACGAGCAGGCCGGCGGCATGGGAGTGCTCTTCGGCCTCGGTCTCGCCGCCCTCGGCGGCTGCATGGTGCCGCTCCAGGTCTTCGAGCTGATCTCGCCGGGGCTGTACAACGTCGCCCACATCACGCCACACGCCTGGGGCCTCGAAGCCTTCGACTCGATCGTTCTCAGCAACGGCACCATCGGCGACATCGCCGTGTTCCTGGCGATACTCGCCGGATACGCCCTCGTGTTCTACGCCCTCGCCATCTGGCGGCTCCGAGTCGTACTGACGAGGTAGGCGCAGCACCGTGCCTCGGTCCCGCGGTTGACCAGGACCTTCCCGACTATCGCCAACCGTCTCGCTTGCAGCGCCGTCAGACCTATCATCATCGAGCTGGGCAGAGGGAAGGGGAGGAACGATGCGACGTAGGGGACTACTCCTCGCAGTGATGTTCGTGGTCGCCGCCGCTTGCTCCGGCGCCTCCGAGCCAACGACCACGGCATCGTCATCAGCCCCGTCGACAACAACCGCTGAGCAAGGCGGGTCGACGACCACCGGAGCACCACCAGAGTTCCCGACCGAGTTCGAGCCTGCGCTCGTGGAGCAACTGGTGGCTCTCGAGTCCGCCAACGAATACACGTGGACGGTCGACAATGCCCTGGCGGCCGTCGAGCTGCTGCGGCCGGTCCTCGAGACGGGTGTCAATGCCTATCCGCCAATCGACCTGAGCCGCCTCCAATGGTTCATCGTCGACAACCTCGAGGCCATGACCGACGACCAGCAGGCGATAGTCAGCGCGGCGCCCGACCCGAGTCAGAACGCGGTGCTCGCAACGTATCGTGCGGTCGACGAACGGGTTCGCCGGGCGTGGCAAAACGCGGCTCAATCCGCCGACAATGAGTTCTCGAGACTGACCGGCAGCGTCGTTGACGGTGAGATTGTCGTCGCACTTGCTGATCTTCCGCTTGCCGGCGGTGCCCTGACGGCTGGCACGTTCACTGGAGGGGCGACTGCCGCCAATGGCTACCGGTGGCTGTTCGGGTCGGACGAAGCGTTCGATGACATGAAGCGCCGTTTCGACCGTGCCACGGACGGCGGCAAGATCGAGGCCTGTGTGATTGTCGTCGGCGACGTGCTCACCAGCAGTCCAGATACCAACCTCCAGGTGGCTGCGATGTTGCACGAGGTGGTTCACTGCCATCAGCATGCCGCTCACCCTGGTGGCGCTCGAGCCTTCTTTGCCAGCCCGATAACGTGGATGGACGAGGGCTACGCCTCATGGGCTGGCGAATTCTTTGTCGGCGGCACTTTCAAGAGCCGGGGTTGGTGGAACGACTATCACGAGGGCATCGGACCCGTGGGCGGCCACGTCACTAACCGTGGCGGCTACGACGGCATCGCCTTCTTCTCCTATCTCCACGACAACGGCGTTGATGGGTGGCGCAACTTCCTGGATTACTTCACCAACGTGCGGCCGAGCGGGGGTTCCGGCCCGGCCCAATTCGAGTCGATGTTCCGGCGGGCCGACCTCATCGGTCAGGCACTGTGGGCCGCCTCTAGCTTGCAACGTTCCGACCTCAGCGAGGCGTGGACCTACACCACCGGACCCGGCATCGAGCAGAGCTCGACCAAGCGGACACCACGCCAGACCGACCTATTCGTCGGCAACTCGACTCGTTTCAGCCTGCCGAACGGCGAGCAAGGAACCTATCGCATCCAGCCCCGACTCGGCGGCGCCGACGCCGCGTTACTGAAGATCGAGATCAGTGCCCCGAGCATCGTCCGCTGGCCTTGGGGTGCAGACCAAATCTCCACGTCCGAGTTGAGCGCCAGCTGGTGTCTCGGACCAGAGTGTGTCTGCGAGGACGGCACAATCCTCGGGGACCCGGCTCCCGAATTCACCGAGAGCGACGCCCTATTGGCGGCCTTCACCGGTGCCGGCATCCTCGTTGCCTCGCTGCGAACTCCTGAGGAGGAGTGTGAGGATCCGCCAGAGACCGTCGGGCAGTGCCCGAGCGGCATCTGGGAGGCGTCGCCGGACGACACGGAGCGACTGCTCCTCACCCTGTATCGGGCGCTTGGCGTGGCCGATCCAACTTACGAGGGTGGACCGATCCGGATGAGCTTCTTCGAGTCGGGTACCTACCGGTTCGACTACCTCGAGACGGCGTTCAACGAAGACATCGGCGGTGACAACTTCAGGATCGTCTTCACCGGAGGCGCCTTCGGCGAGTGGGAAGCCACTGCTACCGAGCTCTCGGTCACGATTGGTGGCACCGACATCCAGGCCGACGTCTTCATCAACGGCACGCCTGCAGGAACGCCGCGCGCTCCGAGCTCCGAAGGTGGCGGATCAGCTCCCTACGTCTGTTCCGGCAACATGCTGCTGATCGATCCCGAGTTCGAGCAGCCGTTCTGGCCATATCCCCGCACCTGGACGCTCGTCGAAGAAACTCCGTAGTCGCTGTCGCGTGCTCCGAGCAGGGCGTGACAAAGTCCCGGGAACCCTGCCTAGCTATCGCGGCTCCTTGCGCCACAGCTCTTGTGGCGAGCCGACTTCTACGATGTAGCGGCAGCGCCTAGTTCTAGGTTCGCTGCCGTCTGGGAAGAGGGGCCCTCTGCCGGCGCCGCGTCTTCCATAATGGGCAGGCTCAACTCGAAGACGGACTCATCGCCGATCCGCGCATAGGTCAGGTCGCCGGCCATCAGACGCGCCAGTGTTCGTGACACAGGCAAACCAATCCCCACAGAGTCGGGGATGTGCACGCCGTCGCGTGCCTGCATGTACGGCTCGAATACCAACTCACGATCTTCCAGCGCAATACCAAGACCGTCGTCTTGAACGCGAAGCAGGCCCTGACCGCCGTGGTGGCGCACCTCGACGGTCACGTTGGGACCGCCGTACCGATCGGCATTGGTCAGCAGGTTGCGAATGACCTGCCTAACGCGACGAGGATCACCGGCGACACTGACCGGGGCACCGATGACCTTCACCTCACCAAGTCTGCCGGCCAGACCCTCGACAACTTGGCGGGCTTGGGCCAGTAGGCCGACCCTTACAGTTGCCACCTCCAGCCGATCGATGTCGGCACGCGCCGCAGTCAGCAGGTCGTCGATGAGATCCATGACGTCGGCGCCTTCCCGACTGATGGTGTCGATGAAGGAGGTCCGTTCATCGTCGCTGATCTCGATTTCGGGATCCTTGAGGTAGTCGGCAAAGCCGATGATCGAGGCCAGGGGGGTGCGCAGCTCATGCGACACCGACGCCATGAACTGATCCTTGGATTCCACGAGCCCTCGGAGTTGCTCGTTGGCGTCAGCAAGGCGTGCCTCTGACTCTGCCCTCGCTGCCATGGCGCCATGCAGCTTCGCGGCCAGTTCATTGATCTCGATCGACGTCAGGCTGTCGACCGCCGAGTCGTCGCCGGCTCGCACGCTCTCACCTAGTGCGTGGAGCGGCCGCACGACGTGGCGTCGAACGAGCACAATCGCCACTGCGGCCAGCAGAGCGACGGCCAGAACTTCACCAATGGTGAGAATCAACGTATCGCGCGACACCTCGGCTACAACCGACGAGAGGTCGAGCTGGACAATCCCAATCGCATTCGACAGATCGGCCCCGTCGCGGGTGGTGTCCCTCACTCGGAGGCGGCCTGCCGCGATCAGATCGTCGCCCTCACGTTGGGCCAGCACGCTTTCCGACCGGGCCGGGTCCTGAATCGCCGTGGCGGCCTCGAGTAGCTCGCCTTCGAGATCGGCAACACCGATCCCCGTCAGCGAGGTCTGCGATGAGGCGATGATCACCAACGGATCGCCGGCGGCGACCAAGGCGAGTGACACGTCGCGACCTGCCCCGATTGCGGTAGTCGCCCGACGGAGCCCGGCGAGGTCGGATACATTGGCGATGGTCTCGAGCGCTACCACCTGATCGGCTGCGCGGTGCTCGGCGTCTGCCTTGAGTCTGGCGCCCGCCAAGATCGACGTCGCAGTCATGCCCCCGACAATCGCCAGGGCGGCCACGCCCACTATCGGCAGCCCCAGCCGGAACGACAGGGGTCGGCGCCGCTTCACCTAATCCGCACCCGTGGAGGCGCATCCTTCGGCTGATGCCACCCCCGGTAGTAAACCGAGCTCGAAGAGAATCTGCGCGGCGTGGCGGCAAGTGGCTTCGACACTGCCATCGTCGAATTGTGAGGCTTGCTCTTGCCACGTCAGCAGCTCAACTTCGGTCAGCAATATCGTCATCTCCTCGGCTGCGATTGCCTCGCGAGCCGCCAACGCGGCAACAGTCGATCCTGGATGGCTCGCCAAGCGGCCGACCGCATCGTCCCAGGCGGCGCGCACGGCGGTAGCGAGGCCGGCGTGTCTCGCCAGAACTTCGGCATC
>JAAELU010000390.1 GCA_024226255.1 bacterium
CCGGCGTTGTTGATGAGGATGTCGATCCTCGGATGGTCGGCGGCGGTTTTGGCCGCCGCCGCTCTGGTACTTTCGAATGAGCCGAGATCGAGTTCGACAATCTCCAAAGAAGAGTTGGGATGAGCCGCCATGATCTCGTCGTGTGCGGCCTTGGCCTTCTCTTGGTTGCGGGCGGCCATCACCACGTGAGCGCCTGCTCCGGCGAGCGCCTTCGCCGATTCGAGCCCCAACCCGCCATTGGCACCTGTGACTACCGCGACCTTGCCATCGAGATTGGGGATATCAGCTGTGTTCCAACCCATGCTTGTACTCCTTATGACTGAATGTTCGTTCATCATGAATGATCATTCATTCGATGTCAAATCTGGGTCGGATTCGGCGCCCGCAGAGTTCGTCTCCAATCCGAGCAAGGCCGCACCGAGCAAGGCGCACCGAGAGCTAAGACACCCGCGCCGGCGAACCCTCGCACCGCCATCTGCAATCCGGACGTGCCAGTGTCCACTCCCCTGCCCCACCTCTAGTTCGACACCGCCCCACCACCGACGAACCTGTCATCATGTGGACGTGCCAAGACTCATCCGACCGTTCAGCGGCTACGTGCCGACATCATCATTCGGCGATCGCGTTGCCGAACCACCGGGAGAGATGCTCCCTGCCGACCTTGGCGAGACGGCCAAAGACGACCCACTCAACTTCCGGCGGGCGGCGGGGAGGAGGGCCCGAGTCTCAGCCGATGCCGCCCTGGGATGGCTATCCGGCTCGTTACGCCAAGGGTCGCTGCAGACAGTTGGCCCCACCATCCTGGTGTACCGCCAAAGCTCCCAGCAGCTGACCGCCACTGGCATCATCGCCAACGTCTCCCTGGCTGGATACGACGATGGAAGTGTGAAGCGTCACGAGCGGACGGTCGATAAGACCCGCCGCAGGATGGCCGACTACATGAGGACGACGCGCGTCTACGGCAACCCTGTCGCTCTGGCGCATCGCCCGCACGAACCCATAAAGCAACTGACCGAAGCTCATTCGCAGCGACTTCCCGAAGCAACGTTCACGACCGTCGACGGGTGTTTGCATGAGCTGTGGCTGGTCCCCCGGGATGAGGCCGAAGAGGTTTCCCGTAGCTTCCAGGACGAGCTCTATGTGACCGATGGCCATCACCGACTCGCCGCCGCATCGCTTGTCGCCGGCGAGGAGGGACGAACCGACGCCAGTCTTCTCGCTGGCCTTTTCGCAAC
>JAAELU010000391.1 GCA_024226255.1 bacterium
GCCGTTGAGACTCCACCCGCGTTGGGCCATCTGCGCCATCACCTCGTAGATGTTGACCACGTCGGATGCGAAGGCAATCACCCACAGCGGATCGCCGAGGACCCGCAACTCTGGGATCTCAGAGATGCCGCGCTTGATCGCTTTGCCGGCTTCGAGGATTCCCCTGGCACCTTCGAGATAGCCGTCTTCTCCCATTGCCAGCATCGCTGCCCATGCGGTGGCGAGCAGCGCTCCGGGCCGGCTGCCAGCCATTGTGGGCGAGTAGTACAAACCTCCGGGCCAATCCGCCGCCACGAAGTACTGGCTGTGTCGCAGTTCCCTGCCCCGGTACAGCACGACGGATGTGCCTTTCGCGGCGTACCCGTACTTGTGGGTGTCGGTCGACATCGAGGTGACACCGGGAAGGTTGAAGTCGAAAGGCGGAACGTCGTAGCCGAGGCGCTCGGCCCAGGGGAGGAGGAACCCGCCGAGACAGGCGTCTGTGTGGAAACCGACCCCACGCTCGCGGGCCATGTCGGAGAGTTCGGCGATCGGGTCCATCACGCCGTGAGGGAAACCGGGAGCGGAGCCGACGATCACGGCAGTACGTCTGGTGACGGCGCGCGCCATTGCGCCTA
>JAAELU010000392.1 GCA_024226255.1 bacterium
AGGAATGAAGTTCGAGGCCGAGATCGTGGCCATGACCGCAGGGATGCTTGGTGCCGGTCGCACCGCGGACGAGATCGTCGGCACCGTCACCTCCGGCGGCACCGAATCCATCATCATGGCGATGAAGGCCTACCGAGACCATACCGGCATCCGCAAGCCGGAGATGGTGCTGCCCGATTCCGCCCACGTCGCCTTCGACAAGGCCGCCCACTACTTCGGGTATCGCCAGATCCGGGTACCGGTTGGCGACGATTATCGAGCCGACGTAGGCGCAATGGCGCGCGCCGTCACCAGACGTACTGCCGTGATCGTCGGCTCCGCGCCCGGTTTCCCTCACGGCGTGATCGACCCGATCGCCGAACTCTCCGACATGGCCCGCGAGCGAGGTGTCGGCTTCCACACAGACGCCTGTCTCGGCGGTTTCCTCCTCCCCTGGGCCGAACGCCTCGGCTACGACGTTCCGCCTTTCGACTTCAGCCTTCCCGGTGTCACGTCGATGTCGGCCGACACCCACAAGTACGGGTACGCCGCCAAGGGCACTTCTGTTGTCCTCTACCGAGGCAGGGAGCTGCGACACAGCCAGTTCTTCGTTGCCCCCGACTGGCCGGGCGGCCTCTACTACTCCCCCACCCTCGCCGGCAGCCGCCCTGGAGCGCTGCTCGCTACTGCGTGGGCCGCCATGCTGGCTATGGGCGAGACCGGCTACACCGAAGGTGCCAGGGGAATCCTCGAAGCCGGCAAGGCGATCAAGCGCGGCATCTCTGAGATCCCAGAGTTGCGGGTCCTCGGCGATCCGCTGTGGGTGATTGCCTTCGCATCCGACGTGGTCAACATCTACGAGGTGATGGCGCAGATGGCCCAACGCGGGTGGAGTCTCAACGGC
>JAAELU010000393.1 GCA_024226255.1 bacterium
ACCAGCGACACGGCAAACACCGCCAGCGCAACAAGGTGGACCGCAAGGCGTCGAAGCATGGAGATGTTCCCTCTGTAGAACCCGCACGTTACGTTTACGTTACAACTATCGTGGCTGGTTCGAAACCACTTGAATAGATGGTGGAGGTTTCCGGCGCTGCCGCCAGACGCTGAGGGAGGAAGGGCCAAGCGCCCGTGGGGCAACACCTGTTGAGGGCACGCGAGGGGCGGCGGCCAGCGTCCCAGTCGGGTCGTGGCGCCGAACTCTTCACACGGTGCTTCAGTCCGATCAGCCAGCCTGGCCAGCAACTCGGCTCAGCTAGTGACAATGGTGCCGTAATAGCCTGTCCTCGTGGCTATCGACTCAACCAGTAGCCCAACCACGCCACCCTGCGTGTGGTCGGGGGCGTCAAGCCGAGCCAGTTGCGGCCGCGCCCACACCTTGGTGCCGGCCACACAACTGCCCTCGATGCTCGAACGACGGGAATTGTGGAACTGATCGCCCGATTTCTGGGGCATCGAACTTCTCCTTTGGCGGGACTCGCGTATTGCACTCAAACTGTAGCAGACACCCACTCACTGTGGTCGCATTGTCCCGACTTCGTGTGGTGAGCTCGGCGTGAATGGCTCCAGGACGCGTGCCCCTCACGCTTTGGGTGGTGGCTTTCTGGCCAAGCGTCACCCCACCGGTGAACGGCTCGGGTCGATGCCGCTTGATGGCAGTCGGAACAGGTATTGCCCGTGAAGAACGCTAGAGCATCATAGGCAATGGTCGTGTCTTGGGCTCTGTCCGATATTGCTTGTTCTATGCTGTAATTCGAGTCGGTGTCCGGCCAGACCGAGATGGGAATGCCGACGACGGCTACGGCGACGGCGTCGGTGGAAACGGGCACCGTCTGCTGGATGGGGTCCGTTCCCGTCAGCCACGACACGGTGCCGCTGCGATCGAGCAACACATAGCCGTCGGAGCGATCGTTCGAGGCAGCGACTATCTCGATGCCTGCGATCCCGGCCATCGAACCCTGGAAGGTCATGCCGAAAGCGAACACACCTCCGTCTCCTCCCATCATCGCGTATGCGCGCTGGCTCGGGCCCTCGACAGCAGCGGTGATCGGACGGTCGAGCGGGCGGCCCTGCAAGACACCGGGAATCGAGCCCGCAAAGTGGGCGTCCCCAAAGGCGAACACACCACCGTCATCATGAATGATCCGATAGCCGTACTCCGAAATCTGGATGGCCACCGCTGTCGTGTTTCAGATCGCCGTGGTGTATTGCGGTTCCGTGCGCTGAGATCTCGCCGTTGGAGAGCAGTACCCAGAAGCCGTTGCCGTCGATCGTCGCGGTGAGTGCTACGGCGGGCGACGTCACCGTGGGCGCATCACCCAGGTCGGGCG
>JAAELU010000394.1 GCA_024226255.1 bacterium
TGCGCGATTCTGCCACGGTCACGATGCGATAGCGTCGCCCCTCGGGCTGCCAGTCCCCCGACGCCAGATGAGCTATGGCGTATCCTGTCTCCCAGTCGGCCCAGGTGTCGTAGATAGCAACGTGGATGGTTTCTTGCGTCATGTCTCTCTCCTGAATAGGTTGACAGCATGTTACCAATACGACAACATACTGTCAAGCAATTCTGCGTTACTTGTCTCTGCTGGTGACAAACCTGACCGGCCGCTCCCAAGGGGCCTGGGCTCACCTCTGCGGGGTGGCCCCTATCGAGGCGTCATCGGACAAGGTCACCCGGCACCGGCTCAACGAGGCGGTGACCGCAAACGCCAACCAAGCCCTATGGCGGATCGCCCTCAGCCGGATGAGCAACGACCCCCGGACCCGGGCCTACGTCGAACGCCGCACCGCCGAGGGCAAGAGCAACGAGAGAAGCGAATTCTCACGACCGTGGCGAAGACTTTCAAACAGTTGGCGAATTCTCAGACGAGGTGGCGAACGGATGACGGTGGCTAAACGCCCCTAAACGAGCCTGCGGTGTGTGTGCAACGACACAGAAATGTCACTGGAAACGACACGGTTTGTCACTCGATTTCACGATCTTTCGCTACGGTGAGAGGTCGGCCCCGGCGTTTATGACCGAATCTCCTATAACCGGCGCAGATCGCTATGAATACCTGGAAAATGGACGACAACATTCGATGCCGAAATCTCCCCGAAGACCACACTGGCAGTGCCGGATGCCCCCCTGTCGCATTCAAGAACTCCCGACCGAGATCACCAAATATCCGGAGGGCAATTCGCGTGATGGAGTGGTGGGTGGTATTGCCCACCGGCGAGGACGAGCTGTGCGCCGGGCAAGATCAGGTCCGAGAGCTCTTCCAGCGCAACTTCGCCGAAGCGACCGCCCACCGATTCGAATGGCATTGGACACAGGGCACCGTTCGTGGAGACACTGGCGTCATCGCCACGACGTTGACCATCTACGTCGACATCGGCGGAGCGCAGCTGCAGGTCCCCCTTCGCTGGACGGTCGCCTGCAAGCGCCACCAGCAGCGCTGGGTATGGCTGCATCGCCATGCATCATCGGCGGCCGGAAGCCAAGACGAGGGCACGGCATATCCCACCAACTAGACAACGGAGGCCCTCCGAAGCCACGAGTCGATGCCAGCGCGGATCACTCGCGCTTGTGAACGCTCTCCCACACGGGCTGACGACGCGGGAATCAGCATTATCCCGCGCTCCCCTACCGATATCTTGACGGCCACTCTTTCGCGGTCGCGAAATCGAGTGACAGCACATGACGTTTCCGGTGTCATGCACACGGACGTGCAACGACACGGATATGTCATTTGGAAACGACCGCTTCGAGTCGCGACCTTTCACCCTATGGCGTTGCCTCGGTTGTGAAGGTCACTGCTGTTTGGGGCGATCGATCAACATTCAGCCGGAGGATGTCAGGCCGCGAGTAGTGGCCGACGACGTCAAAGGTTCTTCGTGCCAACCGGACCTCGTCGAGATCGATGTCCGCCACCAGCAGGCCCTTCTGCTCGTGCATGGGACCAGCAACGATCTGGCCGAGAGGCGAGCACACGACACCGTTGCCGGGGCTCTGCCAAGCCCCCTCGCCGGGGGCGATGCGGTCGCGGGCCACCAGATCCGCAGGGATGTCGCTGTCTTCGACTGTTGGCCCAACCCCGATCACCCAGGTTGATCCCTCGCGTCCAATGTGTTGCATCGTCGCCAGCCAGTTCTCGCGGTGATCAGCAGTAGGCGCACAGTAGATCTCGACATCCTGGGAATAGATCGCCGCTCTGGCCAGCGGCATGAAATTCTCCCAACACAACAAGACCCCAACCCTGCCTACAGCAGTGTCGACCACTTGCAAGCCACGGCCATCACCGAAACCCCAGACGGTGCGCTCCGCGTTGGTAGGCATCAGCTTGCGGTGCACATTGAGTATCTCGCCTGTGGCGTCGATCGTGACTGCAGTGTTGTACAGCGTGCCCGCGCTCATCTCGCTCGCCCGTTCCGTCATACCCATGACCACCACGACAGCGTGCTCGCGAGCAGCCTCACACACCGGCGCCAGACCGTCCGCAGACAGATCGACAGCGTTGGCG
This sequence comes from bacterium, assembly GCA_024226255.1. Classification (GTDB taxonomy): domain Bacteria; phylum Actinomycetota; class Acidimicrobiia; order Spongiisociales; family UBA5794; genus JAHEJX01. The sequence goes on from JAAELU010000394.1 coordinate 2,140, forward strand.
AACAGACGGGAATAGAGCTGGTCGACCTCGCCGGGATTGTTCGACGGAATGAGACTCCAGACGAAGTCCGGGTATCCCGGAATCCACCCCTCGGGGAACACCACCAGCTCGATGCCCTCGGCGGGGCACCGTCCGATAATCTCAACGGCCCGCTCCAGACAACCATCCAAATCGAAGTAGACGCTCGGCTCCTGCACAGCCGCAACCTTCACCACGATCCACACTCCCGTTAGATAGCCCAGCCACCCTTGACCGAGTTAGGCCAGCCACATTAGGTGAGCCATAGCAGCCAAGGCACAACCGGGGACAGCGAACCGCCCCACCAACACCGGCTCGGTGGTGGTCGTCAACGACCAGGCCGCGGGCTTGGGCGCCGGGATTATCGTGTGGTCAGGCCGCGACGTATCGCCGGTTGCGAGCGCCCCGTCATTCGTCGTTCGTAGCTGGTGGGCTTGGGTTCCGCGCACCATCCAGACTGCGAGCGTAATGATGAGGAAGAAGGTGATGCCCACGAGGGCGAGGAGAATGATGCCGTCGCCGAGGTCGACGTCGAGCGCAGCCGCGAAGATCTGATCTGCCCCTAGACCCACGACTCACTGGCCGCCTCTTCGCCGTAGCGACTCGTCGCTCTCGAGCGCGGCAACTGCTTCGGCCAAGCGCTTCGCCCGAGTGTCTTCGCGTTTGGCTGAGTACAACGAATAGAGCATCGAGCGCTTGGCCGCCTTCGAGAGCGCTTCGTACGCCTCCCGTACGCGCTTGGAGCTCCGCAAGGCTGACTCCAGTTCCTCGGGAACGATGAGAGCGTCAACCGGCTCGAGCAGCGACCATGCACCGTTCTTCTTCGCGATATCGACGGCGCGCAATCCTGCGTCGGTCATCAGCTCGGCCTCGGTGAGTTCAGCTATGTGCTGCTTGTTGATCTTCGACCACACGCTTCGAGGTTTCCGCGGCGTGAAGATCTGCTTGTAGCGCCCGTCGTCGATCGGCTTGACCTTGCTGTCGATCCAACCGAAGCACAGCGCCTCTCGCACCGCATCCTCCCAGCTGAGCCGGCGCCTACCCGTCGAGGCGCGGTAGTAGATCAGCCACACGCCGTTGCACTTCGTGTGGTTCTCTTTCAGCCAGGAGCGCCATCCAGCCCGCGTCTTGGGATGGATCTCGCGTAGCTTGGAGTCGAACGAAGACATCCTCAGCCCAGTTGTGCGAGGAACGAGTGGAGTGCTTCTTCGCCTGGTTGGCCCCAACCTATGCAGAAGGGGTGGCCGGCAGGATCGGCGTAGACCTGGTGGCCCTCGTCCCCGGTGAGATCGCCAGCCTGCAACAGCCGGGCGCCGAGCGAAATGACCTGGTCATGCGCGCCGGCTGGATCGTCGACGTGGAGATCAAGATGGATCTGTTGTTGCGGGGTTCCGTCCGGCCAGTCGGGCGGGACGTGGTCTGGTGCCAGCTGGACGCCGATCCGCCATCGCCCCTCGGCGTCGATGACGCTGTGCCAGCCGTCGTCGTTGTCCTCGATGACCTGGCCGCCCAGCACGGCCGCCCAAAACGTGCTCTCGGCGCCCAGGTCCGCAGCGTCGAAGACGACCACTTGTCGCATTATGTCCATCGGCTGCTCCTTTCGAACCACTCCCCTGCTGCCGGGAAGACGTCTATGGATCTTGAAACGCTACTGGGTTCCCTGGCGAACCCGGACGGCCCCCTGCCTCCAACCAGGTGCCGACTCATCTCGTCGCAGGGACGGAGCCACCCACCGAGGTGTCGAAATACGGAATCCCCCAGGGAGGGTGTGCCGCCTCGAACGCAACAGTGACCCTTCCTCAGCTCACGACAGGAGGTTGCCGACTCTCTCGATCTCGTCGGGGTTGCTGGGCACTGAGTCCCAGGGCAGACCTATGCGGTCCTTGCCGGGTTGGTCCTTGAACCGCGGGATGACGTGAATGTGGAAGTGGAACACGGTCTGGCGGGCGGCCTCGCCGTTGCAGTTCAGAAGGTTGACGCCATCCGCCCCAAGCCGGTCCTTGGCTCGTCTAGCGATCTGTTGGGCAAGTTGGGCGCACGCTGCCACCCGCTTTCAGTGATGAGGCGAACTCGCACGACTAGCTCGCCTCATCAGGCTCCAGTACCTCGAGGACGCAGAATTCGTTGCCTTCGGGGTCAGCCATGACAACCCATGACACTGCGTCGGACTGACCGACATCGACTCGACGAGCACCGATAGCCTCGGCTCTGGCGATCTCCAGCACCTGATCGTCAGGACGCAGATCGATATGAAGTCGGTTCTTCACGTGCTTGGTTTCGGGAACCCGCAGGAAGAGCATGTCCGGCGATATGCCATCCTCAGGGGACCCTGCCGGCGGCTCGAGCACAACCTGATCGGGGTTCTCGAACGTGATACGCCAGCCGAGCAGGTTGGCCCACCATCTACCCAGCGACACCGGATCAACGCTGTCGATGTTCATGCACTGCCACCGCAAGCTCATCACGACAAAGTACCACGAGCCTTGATCGCAACGACGGTAACCGGTCCACTGTCAGTTTCGTGACGCTACACACCGAGTGTGAAACAAAACCGGACGGCGGGGGTGGCCGTCCTCGTCAGGTGGCGGCCCGAGCCTGAGCCTCCGATTCCAGAAGGTCGATGAACCCGTTGAAGCCCTTGCCGAACTGTCGGTCGAGGATTGGCCCCATAAGGGACCACACCGCGCTCTTGGGTTCGTACTCGTAGTTCATCGTGAACAGCATGGTTTCGTCGCCGCCGGAAAGGGTGAACGTCATTGTGGCCTGCTTGACCGGCATCTTTTCCGTCTTGTCGATGGCGACCACCATCTTCTCTTCGGGCACCCACTCGGTGACGGTCTCTCTCATCTTCATCTTTCCGTCGGGGGCCAGTTCGGTTTGTCGCTGGGCTCCGACGCCCCCAGTTGCGTCGCCGATGGGGTGGCACTTCTTGACGCCGTCGTTCCAGTCGTCAATGTTTTGGTAATCGGCCAACACGGCCCACACGCTGGACCGAGCTACAGCCAACGTCCGCTCTAGCTTGACGTTTCGCATCGGATCTTCCTCTCTCTACTGACTTGAACGAAGCTTAAGCACCGTTGATGGTGTTCATGTCGCTTCCTATGTCGATTGAATCGGCCATGGTCGTAGCGTATCCACTATTCCGGTCAGTTTCTGTCCGGAATGGGTGATAATCTTCGTGGCATGCCGAACACAGGCGAGCGCATGCTCGAACTCCTTGCGCTACTTCAGATGCGACACCGCTGGAGCGGCCAAGAGTTGGCCGACCGGCTCAAGGTCAGTCCAAGAACACTGCGGCGAGACGTCGAACGGCTGCGGACCCTCGGCTACCCGGTTCACGCCGATCGGGGTCTCGATGGCGGCTACCAGCTCGGCACCGGCACCAAGCTCCCACCCCTACTCCTCAACGACGATGAAGCTGTCGCCATCGCTATCGGGCTACGGACCGCAGCAAGCCAACCCATCACAGGAATCGCCGAATCATCGATGGGCGCTCTCATCAAGATCGGCCAGCTCCTCTCCGCCCCCTTGCAGCGCCAGGTGGAATCGATCACGGCGGTGGTCGACTCTGCCCCGTCGTTCGCAACCGACACCGTCGCCCTCGCGACCCTGACAACACTCGCCCGAGCTAGCCGCGACTCCGAACACGCCCGATTCGACTACCGCGGTGCCGGCGCCGATGTCAGCCAGCGCCATGTCGAACCCCACCACGTGGTACCCCTCGACCGACGCTGGTATCTCCTTGCCTGGGACCTCGACCGAGAAGACTGGCGCACCTTCCGCCTCGATCGCATCGACGATCCCAGATCAACCAGCCGGCGCTTCACCCCACGGCCACTTCCCGCAGCCGACCCCACGACGTACATCCGCCAGACGATCGCCACCCTCCGGTCCGTCTACAACGTTGTGCTTGTCGTCGACACACCAATCGAAGCCGTGCAACGCCACCTCGGACCATGGGGATCCGCGACCAAACAAGGCGCCAAAACAACCCGAATCGAAATGAATATCCCCGACCTCGGCTGGGCAGTGATGATGCTGGCAGTCCTCAACGCCGACATCCGCCACGTCGAGCCGCCCGAACTCCGCACCCTCTTGCACGAACTGGCGCACCGATTCCTCTCGGCAACGCACCCCACCACAAACCCAAACCACAGATCAAGCCGCTCATAGCCGGCAATTCCGCGCTCCCCTGCCGTTATCTAGACGACCACGCCCCGCGGTCGCGAAATCGAGCGACGCGCGATGCCCGTCGGCTCAGCGTGTGCGGGTGATCGCAA
>JAAELU010000395.1 GCA_024226255.1 bacterium
ACTCGCCGGCCTCGGCACGAGCGAGATGCTCGTAGGGGCCGTCCAAGGGCGCTTCAGTTGTCGTCGTCGGGGCGGCCGTTGTGGTCGCTCCTCCATCATCTGGTGCCGCGGTCGTTGTCGCTGCGGCGGTTGTCGTCGGGGCGGCGGTTGTGTCGCCACCATCGTCTGCTGCACAGGCGCCCGCGATGAGCGCAAATGCCAAGACGAAAACGAAGAGCATTCGTTTCCTCATTCGGATACTTCCTCCTGGTTGGGTTTCTGGTTGTTTTCGATTGTGTGCCGAGCGAGCGCAACCGCTCCCTCGACACCGGGATGGAAATCCTCTGGAAGTGTTGTGAGGCGATCCTCACTGAGAACGGAGTGGGCGACGACCGACGTGGCCCGCAGGCGAGCCAGCTCTTCGCGGACCCTCGCCTCGACGGCCTCGTTGCCCGCAACGACGCCGCCGCCGAGAACGATGACGTCGACGTCGTACGTCATCGTCACCAGGTGTACGGCCCAAGCGAGGTGGTGTGTGAGCTTGGCGGAAACCTGGGCCGCCAGTCTGTCGCCGGCATCGGCCGCGGCGAACAGAGCCGCTGTAGTGGTGACGCCGGTTTGGTTGAGCGCCCTCTCAATCGCCGATCCCGAGGCGAAGGTCTCGAGGCAACCGTTGAGTCCACAGGCGCACAGGAGACCAGCGGGGTCAACAACGATGTGGCCGATTTCTCCGGCAAAGCCCGAGCTGCCACGAAAGACCTGTTGATTGAGAATGAGCCCGGCAGACAGGCCAGTGCCGACGCCTATGAACGCGAGATGTTCGATGGGTCGCTGAGATCGCAGATGGTTGTACGCACCAAGGGCGGCGATCCGCATGTCGTGGTCGACCGCGATCGGTACGCCGAGCTCGGAGGCGACTTTGGCGCCGAGTGGGAATCCTTCGCGGTCGATATCGAGATTCACCGCAAGGCGGACATCGCCAGTTGCGTGATCAACGTGGCCGGGAACTCCGAGGCCAACCGCCTCGAGGTCGGAGCGGCCGGCTCCGGCAGTTTCAAGAGCGGCATCGAGAGCAGCGACTGCGGCAGTGACGGTGGCCTCGCCGCCGTGGCCACTGGGAAGCTCGGCATAGCCGCGGGCGCCGCCGTCGGCCGGGACGACAAGCGCCTCGGTGGTAGTGCCACCGATGTCGATGCCTGCAAAAAGTTCGCGACGCATCAGGCCACACCCAGTTCTCGGTTGAGCACCAGAGTGGCGGCACCGCGAGTCACCAGATCGGCGCTGCCGGTGCCGAGGTGCAGGACAATGGTCTCCGCCAATGCGGGCAGAACACGGCGCTGCAGCTCAACCTTTGCTGATTCGAGTAGGGCGGGTCCAGCGGCAGCGATCTCTCCCACGATGGCTACCTGATGAATGTCGAGAATGCCAACGACGTAGGCGAGGACCGTGCCGAGTGCGGTGCCGGCACGCTCGATGACGTCGACCGTATTGGGGTCTCCAGCGTCCTGTAGATCGCGTACTCGCTGCCAAGCCTCAGTCGGGTCGGATTCGGGGAAGTCGTCGATGCCGTCTGCGATGGCCGCCAAGATGACAGGAGCACTGGCGATCGCTTCCAAGCAACCAGAGTTGCCACAAGTACAGAGGGGCCCGTCGGCGATTGAGATGTGACCGATTTCGCCGGCACCGAAGCCGTCGCCGCGGAATAGGCGGCCCTCGAGAATGATTCCGGCGCCGATACCGGGGCCGGCATTTACGACGATCAGGTTGCGGGCGTCAGGACGTGCGGAGAATTCAGCGAGGGCGGCTGCCTGGCTGTCGTTGACGACGTGTACGGGCAGCCCGGAGAGCGTGGTCAACTCCTGGCCGAGTGGGCGACGGCGCCATCCGAGGTTGGGGGCATCGACGATGAGACCGCTCGGGTCGACCACGCCGGGGGATCCGACCCCGACACCGAGAATCGGCGCACTAGCGAGTTCTTGGAGGCCTGCAATCGCGTCGACCAGGTTGTCGACGGCCGCATCTCCCTGGCCGATCGGGCTATCTCCACCGAGGGTGGCGACAATGTTTCCTCGGAGGTTGACTACCGCCCCTCTGAGTTCGCGCCCGCTCAAGTCGAGTGTGATCAGATGGTGGGCGTTGTCGACGAGCTCGAGAAGGACAGGGGGTTTGCCACCTGCCGACGGGCCGGTTCCCGTTTCTCGGACCAGTCCTTCGGCGACAAGATCCGAGACGAGGGTTGAGACAGTTGCTCGGGTTAAACCACTGCTGCGGGCGATGTCAGCTCGGCTGACACCACGGTTGGCGAAAACCTCCTGGAATACCAGACGGCGGTTCTGCTGCCTGGTCCCCTCCCGGGACGCCTTCCTTGCGACACGCATTGATGTGATTCGAACCCCTCCCCAGGTGTCTGAACACAGTGTTTGTAAAGTCATTAAACAAACAAAGCACGGGTGATGTCAAGTGATACTTGCCCGGGGGGACAGCAATTCGACCGAATCACCTGGTGAGGGAGTGTTTAGCGGACTGACTGATCGGGTGTGGCAGCCTCATCGGCGAGGGTGTCGATGACGGCGTCATAGCGGTTCTGGGCGTCTTCGGGAGTGTTGCCGACACTGGTAACGCCAAGCTGACCCTCGACGGGGAGAGCGCTGAGCATGTGGAACACCGTGCCCACCTGACGGGCCTGATCAAAGTGGAGATTGCGCAGTAGAGCCATCTCGAGAACGTCGTGGGGTGCCAGCTGCGACAGCCCGGGCACCTCGGCATGATCCGATGCCACGTAGTGTTTTTCCTGTCCTCCGGGGGCCGTGAATTGTCCCGTCTCACCATCGAAATTGCCGTCGGTCAGGAATTGCAGGGTAAGGAACGGATGGGTTGTCCCCCCCTTGCGCAGGTTGAGTTCGATCGCGTTCGTTATCCAGCTGCCATCCGCCTGCCGGGCGACCACGAAGTCGATGGCGAACCGGCCGATGACACCTCGCGCGGCAAGTTGAGACCCCACCGCTAATGCGCATTCGCTGATTGCCGTGCCGTACTCGGCGTCGGCGGGAAAGCGCGATCCAATGAAGACTTGGCCGCTGTCGCCTCCAAGGATCTGATCGTGTGTCGAGAGCAATTCGACCTGGCCGAGGGGGGTGATGCGGAGTTGGACGCTGGGCGAACGTATCTCGTCGCCTTCGACCATCTCCTCGACGATGCCTGCTTCCTCCGCCAGGATCTCGAAGTAGCGCTCCACACTCCCACCCGGCATTTCGATGGGGATGTTCTTGAGTAGCCGCAGTACTTCGCTTGCGGCAGACGAGGATTCGGGAGCGGGCAGGCCACGCAGGTCGACGGTGGCGTTTCCGTATCCGCTGACTCCTTCGTTGTGTTTGACGACTGCTCGCTGCAAGCCCGGATTAGCAGCGCGCAGCTCAGCAATCGCGGACGCCACGTCTTCGACTGTCCGCAGGTCCTCACGACCTGCCGGGTGGGGGACGTCGGCGGCCGCGAACAGACGGCGCCCTTCGGACTTGGTTCCCAACGACGAATCCTTTGGGTCGGCCCCGTACATCGGGATACCGAGGCGCATCGCCAGCTCGCGGTCCTTCCAGCTGGCCATGAACGGTACGAGGTGGGCACGGTCCCGATCAATGATCAGGGATTGGATCTGGTCAAGGAGCCGTGGCCGGTCGAGGAGCTTCTGCGTTAGCGGTCGCGACGTGGCTTCTTGGGGAGAGACCAGGAAGAGCCGTTTGCGGGCGTGGCTGGAAATGACGCCCGGCATGAGATCGAAGTAGTAATCGACGATGTCCGGATGGATGGCCTGGCCAGTCACGTAGATCATTCGAGCCCTCGGTTGGCGGAGCAGCAGAAGCAAGAAGAGGTACCGCTCCTCGTAGGCCTGCAGGCGGCTCGCCGTCAGCTCGAAGTCGACCTCGGCCGATGGCACGACAACGATCGTCTGCTCGTCGGTGTTGAGCTTCTCGATCGATTGCCACAGGGGGATCAGCTTGGCTTGCAGCGCGTCGTACGCCGCCTGATCCTGCGGGTCTATGTCCATGGAGCCTCCCTCGGCAGAGCAAACTACAGGACGGCGACCGGCGGCGCAGGAGCGCTGCCGTTAGCTGGTGATCGTGGCCAGGAAGTTCTCGAAGGCTCGAAGTTCCTTGTCAGTGGGGGTCTTGCCCGCCATGGCTTCAAGGTAATACGGCAGATATCCGAGGCGGCTGGCCAATGAGTCGTCCGTGCCGGCCGCGTAGTAGCCGACCTGGCTGTGATAGAGCAGTCTCGCCCGCACGACGCACTCGGGCGTATCGAATCCGTACCGGCCGAACATGACGGCGAGTGCTTCGAGCCGAGCTTCGTCGGCGGAGGCGATGCGGACCCCGACGGCCGGGTCACGCCGGCCCCAGTCGCGCACTGCGAGATCGAGTTGGGCGTCATAGAGGTCTCCATCCGCCCAGCACTCGAACACCCCGAGACACGCCGCAACTGCGGTCGCGGCTTGGCGGTGGGCGCGTTCGACGATCGACCGGGTATTCCGCTCCCACACCTCGAGCAGCTCGTGTAGCAGCTCGTCGAGGCCCGTGAAGTACCAATAGAAGCTCGAGCGGGACACGGCCAGCGACTTGGCAAGGGAGAGGATGCGGAGCCGATCGATCGGCACCTCGCCGACGGCATCGAGGCCGGCGTCGATCCAGTCCTGTTTGGTGACCTTGGTGTGGGGCAGGGTCTTCTGCATCAGTCCGGCTCGGCTCCGCCCTCGGAGATGCGCCGTTCAACGAAGCCTTGCATCGCCGCCATGGCATCGTCCTCGATCGGGGGCGCTTCGTACTGTGCGATCACCCGCTCCCAGATGGCGGTGGCCCGCTCGTCGGTTCGCTGACTTCCATCCTCGGTCCATTGCTCGAAGTTGGCTCGCGAGAAGACCACCGGCTCATAGAACGCAGTGGCGTAGCGGTCAAGGGTGTGCTGGGTCCCAAAGAAATGGCCCCCAGGCCCGACATCCGTAATCGCGTCGAGGGCGAGTTCGGATTCATCGACTCGAATTGGCGTCAGCGACTCGGCGATCATCTGGCACATGTCGATGTCGACGATGTATTTCTCGTAGCTGGCCACGAGACCACCTTCTTGCCAGCCGGCCGAGTGTTGAATCCAGTTGGCGCCCCCCAGGAGGGCGCCGAACGTGCTCATCATCGTCTCATAGCCGGCCTGGGCGTCGACGGACTGGGAGGCACTCGATCCGGATGAACGCCACGGCAGCCCAACGTGGCGGGCCAATTGCCCGCTCGCCAACGCGGCCTTGAAAGCTTCCGGCGTTCCGAACGCGGGTGCTCCTGACTTCATGTCAACGTTCGACGTGAACGCCCCGTACACAACAGGAGCGCCCGGGTTCACCGTCTGCGACAAAGTCAGGCCGGCCAGCAGCTCCATGTGCTGGAGCACCAAGGCGCCGGCGAGGGTTACTGGCGCCATCGCGCCGGCCAGAGTGAACGGAGTGATGATGCACATCTGCTTCATTCGGGCGAAGTCGATGATGCCCATCGCCATAGGGACGTCGATCTGCCGCGGCGAGTTCGTATTGATTACGGTCCAGCATCGTGTCTGCGCAGCGAATTCCTCGTCGCTCTCGATTCCGTGGCGCAATCTCACGAGATCAAAGCCATCTCGAACCCGCCGCCGGCCGCGGGCGTAGACGAACGGGGTCTTGTCGGTAAGTGACATCGTGGCCAACATCGATCGCAGGTGGCGGATGTTCAAAGGGATATCGGTTGGCTCGACGCACGGCGCCGCCGCCGCCATCACGTCGTAGCTCTGGGTGAGGCGGAGGAAGTTCTTCTGATCGTCGAGCGTGCCGGCCCGCCGGCCGCGGTGGCGATCGGAAACGAAGGGAGGCCCCGCCACCGGTATCAGGGCCACGCTGCGGCCGCCGATGGTCAGGTTGCGTTCCGGGTTGGGCGCATGGAGATCGATGCTCGCCGGCGACGAGGCAACTGCACCGGCGACGGCGTCTGGATCGAATCGGACGATGTCGTCGTCATCACTGGTGGCGGCGCCGGCTGCGACGAGGATGTTGCGGGCCTCGTCAAACGTTATCCGGATGCCTTCGTCGGCGAGATAGCGCACAGCCGAGGCGTGGATAGCGGCGACCTGGTCTTCGGCGAGGGCTCGCAACGGCTCGTACGGGTTCTCCAGGCGGCGGTGATGCGCTGTGCTGACAGGGGCGCGCTCACGTCGGGGCCGGTTGCGGCGTCTTGTCACTCTCCTCCCGCGATCCGCGGGTGACCCGGTGTCTTCATGTTCTAGACAGTAGTGTCTAGAACATCGCTCCTGCACAATGCTGTCGGCCATGGGAGGAGACCGAGTGGAGACCGATGCCAATATCGTCGTCATCGGGGCCGGATTCGTCGGCGCAACTGGATAGCCGACTGCAATTCTGACGGGCGATGCGCCGGGTATGGCGGTCGGCGTGAGATGATCCGGCAGATGCGCTTGCGGATTCTCGTCATGATCACGCTCGCCGTGGCGACCGCGTGTAGTAGCGCCGATGGCACCACCACCGCGGGTCCTGCGTCGCACGTGCCGACGACGACCGCGGGTTCGACCACATCGGTCCAGCCTTCGGCTCCCACCACGGCGATGCCGACGACCACGGCGGCGGCTCCAACAACGTCTTCTTCGACGACGATCGCCCCCGCGGCCGTCGGAGTCCAGTATGGAGAGATCGCCGGCCTCACCATGTTCCGGGGCAACCCGACCAGGACCTTCCACGGCACTGGTCCAGTGCCGCAAAATCCAGCCGTCTTGTGGCGATTCCCCGATGCGGCGATGTGCGGAACCTCGCGCCTCAGCGGCGAGGACAAGGTGTGGTGTGGCACTGGATGGACCGGCCAACCCGTCGTGTGGGAGCGCCCCGACGGCATCACCGAGGTGATCTTCGGTGCATTCGACAAGCGGGTCCACTTCCTCAACGCCGCTACTGGGGAGCGAACCCGCCCCGACTTCGTGGTCGGAGACATCGTCAAGGGCTCGGTCGTTCTCGACCCCGATGGGTTTCCGCTGCTGTATGTGGGGTCACGGGTATCTCGCTACATGGTCATCGCTCTTGACCGCGACGTCCCGACCGAGATCTGGTCTCTGCACTCGGACAGCGTCAACGGCCGCTGGAACAACGACTGGGACGCATCGGCCGTCATTGTCGACGACTATCTCCTCGAGGGTGGCGAGAACAGCTGGTGGTTCGCAGTGAAGCTGAATCGGTCGATCGGCGCCGACGGCCTCGTGTCGGTCGATCCTGAAGTGACCGTGGCGATCCCCGCATGGACCGACGAGCTACTCCGAGAGGTCGGCAATCAACAGTCGATCGAGAGCTCAACTGCCGTGTTCGAGTCAACCGCCTACTTTGGCACCGGAGCCGGCCGCGTGGTCGGTGTCGACCTTTCGCAGCTGGCTGAGGGAACCGCCGAGATCGTCCTCGACTTCTGGGCGGGCGACGACATCGACTCAACGATCGTCATCGACGACGAAGGCATGCTCTATGTGAACCCGCAGGTCGACTTGGCGACGGCCCGCGCCGCCGAACTGGGGCAACTCCTGAAGTTGAACCCGTCACGGCCGGATGATCCTCTCGTGTGGGGGCTCCATATCCGAACGGTCGGGGCAGCGGTTGGCGGGGCGTGGGCGACCCCGGCCCTCGGTGATGGCATCCTGTACCTGCCCACCAATCCGGGCGAACTATTGGCGGTGGACACCACTACCGGCGAAGTGGTGTGGCGGGATGATATTGGGTTCCACGCCTGGTCCTCGCCGCTGCTGGTTGACGACGTGCTCGTGGTCTCAGTCAACTGTGGGTCGGTACCGGCCTTGCGCGCCTATGACCTGGCCGACCCGCAGAATCCGCAGCCGATGTGGGAGCTACCGGTGTCCCAGGGGTGCCTGGAGTCGACTCCGGCGATGTGGAACGGTCGCCTCTACGTCGGATCACGCGACGGCTACTTCTACGCCATCGGGGACCCCTGAGCTCAGCGAGCCTATCGGTTGCGAGGGAGCCTCAGCTCTCATAGACACTCGGCCGCCTCCTCTAGAAGGAACACGTCCGCCAGGTCCGAGAGGTGCCCCGGGGCGCTTGGCAGCGCGCCAGATCCTCAGCGATCGGGCTGCCGAATGGATGCGGATCGGATGGGCGGGGCAAGGAAGGAGGGGCGCTCCTGAGACGCCTACACTCGCTGGACGGACGCGATATCGGGAGGGAAGGTTGGCCAGCACCGACACGGTTGCAGAATCAACGGAATCAACCGAGAGTGAGGCTCCAGCCAGGTTGAATCTGGCGAGCCTCGTTCTACTCGGGGGCGTCCTCAGTGCCGCCGGAACCATGGCATTGTGGTGGCTCGGTGGCCTCTCGCCCGAGCCGGAGCTCGAGGTCGGTCGTGAAGTCTTCGGCAATCTGCCCGAGGTCTTCCTTGCCCCTTTTTACATCGGGGTCTCGGTCGCCATCTTCCTAGCGGCGTATTTCTTCGCCCAACGCGCTAAGAACTGGGCACGGGGCGCACCCGAGGACCGCACCCGGATGCTCAAGCAGCGCATCCACAATCTCCGCGAGGGACTCGCGATGAAGACGCTGCTGCGCGACCCTGCCGCCGGCCTAATGCATGCCGCCATTTACTACGGCTTCATTGTCCTCTTCCTGGGGACGGTGACACTCGAGATCGACCACCTTCTTCCCACAAACCTCAAGTTCCTCCACGGCACCGTGTATCAGATCTACTCGCTGATTCTCGACTCATTCGCCCTGGTGTATCTCGGTGGATTGGCGTGGGCGGCATTGCGGCGTTTTGGGCGACCCCCGTGGCGACTGCGCGGCAAGACCAAGCCGGAGGACATTGCAATCCTCGGGGTTCTGGCCGGTATCGGTGTCAGTGGCCTGCTGGTCGAAGCGGCGCGGATCTCAATGATGGGTCGGCCCTCGTGGGAGTCATACTCGTTCGTCGGATATGGGCTCAGCTACCTCTTCCCAATGGGTTCGGCGTCGGGAATGCACCAGCTCATGTGGGTGGTGCACGCTCTGTTGTTTGTCGGCTTCCTCGTCATCCTGCCGACCACCAAGCTGCGCCACATGGTGACATCGCCGGCCAACATGTACTTGTCGCCTCGGGAACGTCCCAAAGGGTCGATGCGCGAGATGCCCAACCTCATGGAGGCCGAGGACATCGAGACGGTGGGCGCCTCGGTCATCGGCGAGTTCACCTGGAAGCAGCTCTTTGATACCGACGCCTGCACGATGTGCGGCCGCTGCACCTCCGTGTGCCCAGCCAACACCACCGGCAAGCCGCTCGACCCGCGCGAGATCGTGCTGAAACTTGGGGAGGTGGCCGCCCGTACTGCGGCGAGTGGCGTGTCACCGCCCGTCGGCGTCGATGGAGAAATCACCGTCACGTCCGACAACGTGTTCGAGCGGATCACGTCTGAGGAACTGTGGTCCTGCACCACCTGCCGGGCGTGTGACGAGGCCTGCCCGGTCAACATCGAAATCGTCGACAAGATCCTCGACATGCGCCGCTACTTGTCGCTCATGGAGGCGGATTTCCCCTCGGAGCTTGGCAAGGCATACGTCAGTCTCGAGAACTCGTCGAACGTCTATGGCATGGGCCAGGCAACCCGCGGCGATTGGACCGATCAGCTCGAATTCCCCGTCAAGGTCCTAGGTGAGCCGGGCGTCGAAGCCGAGTACCTGTACTGGGTTGGATGCGCCGGGTCCTTCGATGACCGCAATCGCAAGGTCACGATCGCGACTGCCCGCCTGCTCGATGCGGCCGGGGTCGACTTCGCCATCCTCGGACCGCGAGAGCTGTGCACCGGTGACCCAGCGCGCCGGACGGGTAACGAGTATGTATTCCAGGGTCTGGCGCTGCAGAACATCGAAACCCTCAACGAGCTGGGCATCACCAAGATCATCACCCAGTGCCCCCACTGCTTCAACACGCTGGGCAACGAGTACCCGCAGTTCGGCGGAGATTATGAAGTGATCCACCACTCCGAGCTCCTGCAGTCGTTGGTTGCGGAGGGATTGATCTCGCCCGTTGCCGGAGACGAGAAGATCACCTTCCACGACCCGTGCTACCTAGGGCGGCACAACGATGTATTCGTGCCGCCGCGCGATGTTCTCGACCTAGTCGGCAACCGCGTCGAGATGCCCCGCAACGGAACCAACAGTTTCTGTTGTGGAGCCGGCGGAGGACGTTTCTTCATGGAGGAGCACGTCGGCAAGAAGGTCAACATCGACCGTTCGGAGGAGGCCATTGCCACCGGCGCCGATATCGTTGCGACCGGTTGTCCCTTCTGCTTCGTGATGATGGACGACGGGGTCAAAGAGATCGGGGCGGAGGGCGTCGAAGTCAAGGACATCGCCATGCTGCTGGCGGAACAGGCGCTCGACTAGAACCTTGGTCAGGTCGGTCGCGCCGTCGACTCAAGGGTTATGCGGCTGCAGCCGATACCGCAGTGATGAGTGACACCTCCCGTTCGTGTGCCCGCTGCCGCCGACCCGCCGTCATTACCCGGGGGAATGCCGCGTATTGTATGGATTGCAACCGGATAATGGAGTGGTCCCAAGTCATCGCGGTGGTGCAGAACGTTGATGAACCAACGTTGCGCAGCCCGGTCAGTGCGGTTGCAGCCCCCCTTCCCGATGGCGTGGCCATTGAATTCGCCACGTCCGGCAAGGAACCGGTTCGCACCGGTGGAGGCGGCGAGTCAGTTGAGGCCGACCCGTTCTCCCAGCGGCTCTAGGAGAGGCACACATTCAGTTGTCTGCCATCTCAGGCAGCGCGGCGCCCTTCACTGATCGTTATTGAGCGAACGTTTTCTCAATCAACATCTGCTGCTGGCGGGCATGAGCTCGCGGATTCCCCGTCGCCGGGCTCGCCGATTCCTTGCGGTAGATCCCGCGGCTCGTTATTCCAGCATCGACAAACAGATACCGCGACATGAATCGCCAGGCCCCCATGTTGGCCGGCTCCTCCTGGACCCAGACGACCTCGGCATCGCCGTATGGCGCCAGCGCCTGCCTGATCGCTTCGGCGGGGAAGGGATACAGGATCTCGGTGCGGATCAGAGCGACGTCATCGATGTTGTTTTCCGCCCTGTGGCCTGCCAGGTCGTAGTAGACCTTTCCGGTACACAACACAACGCGTCGAGCCCCGTCTCGAACCTCACTATCGGGAATGACTGCTTGAAGAGTGCCGCCGGTGATCTCGGCCATCGGACTGTACGTTTGGCGGGTCCGCAGCAGCGACTTGGCGGTAATGATTATGAGGGGCCGTTTGACGGGATGGAGCGCCTGTGTCCGGAACAGATGGAAGAGCTGGGCTGGAGTCGACGGCACTGCCACTCGGATGTTGTCTTCTGCGGCATTCGTGAGGAACCGTTCGAGGCGCGCCGATGAATGCTCGGGCCCCTGGCCTTCAAAGCCGTGGGGGAGCATGAGCACGAGGCTGCAGCGTTGGCGCCACTTGTCGTAGCCGGTAGCTAGGAACTGATCGATGATCACCTGCGCCCCGTTGACGAAGTCGCCGAACTGCGCTTCCCACATGACGAGTGTGTCCGGTGAGGCGACTGAATAACCGTATTCGAATCCCATGGCTGCGAATTCTGACAAGAGGCTGTCGTAGATTCGGAGCGGTGCCTGATCCGGGTCGAGGTGGCGAAGGGGGGTGAATTCGTCCTCATTGTTGTAGTCCACGAGAACGGCGTGCCGATGGCTGAAGGTGCCGCGCTGCGAGTCCTCGCCGGCGAGGCGTACGGGGACCCCTTGCAGTGACAACGAACCCCATGCGAGCGCCTCTGCCATGGCCCAGTCGGCGTGTCCGTCGGCAAACAGTTGGTGCCTCTGGTCCATCAGCTTGCCAAGCTTGGGATGCAGAGCGAAACCGTTTGGGTAGGTACGAAGACCACCGCTCACACGGTTGGCGACCTCGGCTGAGATGGCTGTCATGAGCGGCGTCGGCGGTTCATCCTCACTCGGCGGTTCCTCCATGGGCGCGGTTGAATCCTGGGAGTTCCTGAGAGCGTTTTCCATCTCGTCGCGATAGGCAGTGAGGCTCTCAGTTGCCTCCGCTTCGGTCAGGTCGCCGCGTCGCAACTGCCGTTCGACGTAGATTTGGCGTGGCGACGGATGATCCTTGATGGCGGCATACATCTTCGGCTGGGTGTAACTCGGCTCGTCGCCTTCGTTGTGCCCGAGTCGTCGGTAGCCGACGAGATCGAGGACCACATCACGGTGGAAGCGGCTGCGGTATTCGAAGGCGATTCGAGCGGCCCGGACACAGGCCTCCGGGTCGTCGCCGTTGACATGGAGGATGGGGGCTTGGATTGCTTTGGCAATGTCGGTGGCGTAGTGGCTGGAGCGAGCATCGCGACTGGCCGTCGTGAAACCGACCTGGTTGTTGATGACCAGATGGACCGTACCGCCGGTGAAATACCCATCGAGCTGACTGAGATTGAAGGTCTCGCCCACCACGCCTTGACCGGAAAATGCGGCGTCACCGTGCAGCAGGACAGGTAGCACCTGGTCGACTGCGTCGTCGCCCAGAGTGTCTTGGATGGCTCGAGTGATGCCTTCGAGCACCGGGTTGACTGCTTCGAGATGGCTCGGGTTGGCGGCAACCTGAATGGCCACTTCGGTGCCATCGGGGGCAACGTGGACGCCCGTCGTGCCCAAGTGATACTTCACGTCGCCCGAAAAATTGTGATCGTCGGGGAATCGTTCGTGTCCGCGGAACTCTCGGAACAACGATTCGAGGCTCTTCCCGGCGATGTTGGCCAGCACATTGAGCCGACCGCGGTGGGCCATCCCCATGGTCACCTTGGTGATACCGCTGGTGGCCGCGGCGTTGAGAAGTGCATCGAGCATGGCGATCGTGGACTCGGAGCCTTCCAGGCTGAATCGTTTGGCGCCTAGGAACTTCGTGTGGAGGAACCGTTCAAAGGCTTCTGCTTTCCCGAGGAGGCGCAGGATGCGGAGTTTCTCGCCTTTGTCCAGCTCAGAAGCGCCATCCTCCATTTGCTGCTGGATCCATTGCTTCTGAACGGGATCCTGAATGTGCATGTACTCGATACCGGTTGTGCGGCCGTAGACATCACGAAGGTGGCCCAGGATGTCGCCGAGCTGCATCTCGTGTTGGCCGGCAAGCCCGCCCGTGGCAAAGCGGCGATCGAGGTCCCAGATCGTCAACCCGTAACTCAACGGGTCCAGCTCCGTGTGGATCGAAGGAGGCTGCTGGCGGAGAGGATCCAGGTCGGCGATCAGGTGTCCGCGCACCCGGTACATGTTGATGAGCTGGAAGACGCGAGCCTGCTTCTCCGTCCACTTCTGACTGCCGCGCAACGGGTTCTCATCCGGGGCCCACACGGCCGGGACATAGGGGATTCCCATGGACCGGAACACCTCGCCGTAGAAGTCGTCGGCTCCCAGCAACAGTTCATGCATCCTTTGCAGGAAAATGCCGCTCTCAGCTCCCTGAATGACCCGATGGTCGTAGGTCGAGGTGATGTTCATGGTGCGGCCGATACCCGCCAATGCGATCGTCGCTGGATCCGCCCCTTCATATTCGGGCGGGAAGCCAATGGCGCCGACGCCGATGATGACTCCTTGGCCGGGCATTAGGCGCGGTACTGACTGCACGGTGCCGACGGTGCCTGGGTTGGTCAGTGTGGCGGTGGTGCCGGCGAAGTCGTCTGGGGTGATCCTGCCGCGGCGAGCACGGGTGACGATGTCCTCATAGGCGGCCCAATACGTGCGGAAGTCCATCTCCTCGACCGACTTGATGTTCGGCACCAGCAGAGTGCGGCTGCCGTCGCGCCGCTCGATGTCCATCGCCAAGCCCAGGTTGATGTGTTTATAGCGAACGTGATGGGGGACACCCTCCAGAGAGGTGTACGCAGCGTTCATGGCGGGCCGAGCCTGTAGCGCTTTGACCGCCGCCCAGCCGATCAGATGTGTGAAGGAGACCTTGGAGCCCTCGTCGAGCCGAGTCAGCTGGTTGTTGATCATCCGCCGATTGACTTCGAGGAGCTTGGCGGGAAGCGACCGCACTGACGTGGCGGTTGGCAGCTCGCGGCTCTCGTCCATCCGTTTGGCAATCAAAGCCGGCGGTCCAACCATGGGGGTGACCTCGGCGAGATCCTCATCGAACTCGTGTTCCGGCGGCTGCGGGATTCCGTTGGCAGCGCTGCCTTCAAGTCGTGATCTTCGGTAAGCGTCCACACCGCCGGCTGCGAAGAACTTGCGCCATGCAGAGCTAACCGACATCGGGGCCGTGTCGTACAAGGCCTGCATTTGATCGACGAGCCAGCTGTTGCTGCCAAAGGCTTCGTCGAGCTCAGTTATCTCCGGTTCCGCGGGCGCGGGCGACTCGGGAACGGTCATGGCGGGCATGCTAACTACAACCGTGTGATCTGGGGCGGACCAAGGGCTAGAGCCTCAATCGGGGCCGGCGGCGATAACCCGGCGTCCATGCAGCGTCACGCCGGAGGTCTGGGATGGAGTCGGCTACGTCGACGTTCTCACGATCGCGGCTGCCGGACCTGCGGTGCTCTCGCCTTTCGGACTTCAGTAGCGGCGGCTGCGTCGGGTACGCTCCTCGCCATGAGAATTGGGTACCAGGGCGAGCCGTACTCCTATAGCTTCCGAGCAGCCACCGAGCTGTTCCCGGATTCAGTCCATCTGGGTCAAGCGACATTTGTCGCCGCATTTGCTGCTCTGGAGACCGGCGATGTCGACAGGTTGGTGCTGCCGGTCGAGAACTCAACAACCGGCAGTGTGTTGCCAGTTCTGGACCGGTTGCCCGGTAGCGCCGATCACGGTCCGATCTCCATCGTGGCGGAGCATCTCGTAGAGGTACGCCACGCCCTACTGGGGCTTCCAGGCTCGACCCTGGCGGGGATCAAGACGGTGATGTCCCACCCGCAGGCTTTGTCGCAGGCCGAGGGAAGGCTCCTCGCTCTCGAGGTGGACGAGGTACCCACTCTCGATACGGCCGGGGCAGTGCGCGAAGTGGCTTCGCGCCGTGACCTGACCATTTCTGCGCTGGCGCCTCCGGAGGCGGCTGGGCCTCACGGACTGGAAGTCCTCCAAGAGGGCGTCATGGATCGGGGCCACAACACGACCCGGTTTGTTGTGCTGGCTCCCGGCGAGGCCCAGGTCAACCCGGATGACGACAAGACGACGGTTCTGTTCGTTACCGCTCACCGCCCCGGCGCTTTGGCATTGGCCCTCACCGAGCTGGGGCTGCGCGGCGCCAACCTCACAAGAATCGAATCGCGGCCGGCCAGCGAGGCCTGGTCGTATCGCTTTTTCGTTGACCTGGTGCATCCCCCGGGCGCGACCGCTCTGGCTGCCGTCATCGATCCGCCTCCGGCCACCCTGGCGGAGCTGAAGGTGTTGGGCTCATACAAGGCAGCTCGACTCATCTAACTGGATCGATCAGCTGTCGCGATCGAGCCTGAAGTAGCCGGGGACTTCGTCGTACGGGGTGTCGAGATAGATCTTCGCCTCCGGGACTTGGCCGAACTTGCCGTGACTCCAGCGGATCTCGATGTGGCCGGCCGCCCATCGCGGCGCGTCCGTCTCCCGATCACGGAACGCGGCTCGCCACCCGACGACAGCCTGGGCACGAGCCCCGGCTTCAATCTCGAAACCGAGAAACTCGTACCGATTGCGGACGTCCCACGGTGTGGCGACACGTACCCTGATCGGAGCGTCGCGGGCACTCCTCCCCAATATGAAATAGGGGGCAGCCTGGAATCGCAGGAGGCGCCACACCATCTCCTCGCGACGTGCTGGAGTGTCGAGCGCCCTTTTCCACCGCGCCACCGACTCAGCGGTCACCCGCACATTCATTTCTTGATAGGCCTCCGCCAGCTCCCCGCCGAGTCGTCGCGGCAAGGCCTTGCGGATGATGTCGCGTTGCGGGCGAGAGAGCTCAGTCACCTTGCGGGGAAGTGCTTCGCCGGCCAATTCGTGGCGGACGAGGGAGTACAACGACTGATAGGCGTCAGCGGCTACCTCGGCGTACCAATCGACGCTGCCGGCGGCTCGTACCGCCAGACGGTTGTCGAATACGTTGCTTGGCGATGAGTTGATGAGGATCTTCGATCCGTACTTGCAGCTGATGAGATACACGTGGTCGACCCTCAGGTCGGCCGGGATCTGTTCATACGCCGGAGGGCGATGGCCCCCCTTCCACTCCAGCGACCAGGGCGGGCGCCCCCGTAGCCCGTCGGAAGAGCGGGCAAAGACCACACCGTTGTCCCAAGCCGTTGCGAACAGCTCGGGATGCTCTGAGGACCTGTATGCCGAGGCTAGGCGACGGAAGTGATCATCGGTCACGTTGCGCAGTGCGCCAGGCTGTGCTTCGAGGACACGTTCGATCGACTGGAACCCCAACATCCCCAGACCCGTGACGATCTCGGTTATCTCTGTCCTGATGCCGGCCACTAGCTGTCTCGGAAGATCGGCGCGAACTGGAGCTGGGCGCCGACCAATTCTGGTGGGGCATCTTGCTCGGTGTAGACGTGGAGATGGGTGTAGACATCGACCGCCACGCCGCGCAGACGCATCCACTGGACAACGGCGTCGGCCCACCGTTCGGCGAGAAGCGCCTCGCGCAAAGCAGCACACTCCTCGTTGCCAAGATCACTGCTGGGCGTGCGGCCGACGAGTTCTAGGGCCAGAACCCGATTCAGTACGTCGACATCCTTGGCGACGAATACCTCAGGCGGATCCTGGCGCACCACGGCGTAGGCAACGCTTGCCATCAGCGGGTGCTGGGGTCGGTGAAGTCTTCGAAGAGTTCGATGTCGGGCTCGGTCCAGAACCCTGGAAGGGGGGACCGCGCCCCGGCCGCGTACGCCTGAAGGCGGGCCACGCCGGCATGATCGAACATCTCGACCGCATCGAAGACGTTCCAGGCCCCGACGGCCCGCAGGGCACGATCACCGGGGCTGTTGGCGCGGGGGAGGTTTGAGGTGAGGACCAACAGGCGGGGGTGGTTGGCGTCGGAGGCGGCATTGGCGTTGGCCATCAATACGTGGGCCCGGCCCAAGGTCTTCCACAGTGTGTCGGTGCGCATCAGCCCGGGGCGGACCGTCGTGAATGCTCCGGACACGTCGACGTAGTAGATGTGTTCGCCCGCCGCGTCCTCAATGAGGAAGTTGAACTGAACGCCGGTCTTGGCGATCTTGTGGCTCTCGTCGACGACTCGAAAGCCGCACGATTCGAGTACCTGCCGCGCCAGGTCTTGCGCTTTTTTGCCCTCGGATGTGGCCCGAGCCTGGAAGTGCTCGATGCGCTCCTCGGACTGATCCGGGAGATCGAACGACAGCATCTCACCCTCGCCCCCACTGGGCCGGACCCGTCGTTTGGCCCTTTCGGCTTCGAGCCGCCTGGTGGCGATATCGACGTATTTGGGATCGAGGTCATATCCGATGCCGCGCCTTCCGGTCCTCTCGGCAGCCACGAGGGTGGTGCCGGCGCCGAGAAATGGATCGAGCACGATGTCGCCCTGGTATGTGTACAGGTCGATGAGGCGGCGCGGCAGCTCAACGGGAAAGGGAGCCGGGTGCTGTACTCGGCGAGCACTTTCTGAATCAATGCGCCATACGTCGAGAGTCGCCTCCATAAACTCATCCGTGGTGATTGTGCTGACGTGGGGACGTCCCTCGGCCTCGCGCTGTTTGGCACTCCGCGCTCGATCAAAGCGACCCTTCGAAGCAACGATTACGCGCTCCGTGATGTCACGCAACACCGGGTTGGCAGCCTTGCGGAAGGACCCCCAGGCCACGGATCCGGAGGCGCCTTCTGCCTTCTGCCAAACGATCTCGCCACGCAGCAGCATGCCCAGATCGTCCTGGAGAATCCGGATCACGTCGGCGGCCAGGCTGCGGTATGGCTTACGACCGAGATTGGCGACGTTCACAGCGATTCGACCGCCTGGCTCGAGCACTCGGTGGCACTCGGCGAACACACCACGCAGCATTGCGAGAAACTCGATGTATGTGGCCGGGATCTCACCTGATCCGGCGACCTCGTCGCCGGCAACTGCCTGCTCGTATTCCTTGCCGACGAAGTAGGGGGGCGACGTGACAACCAACGCAACACTGTTGTTGGGGAGCGCACTCATCGTGCGCGAGTCGCCAACGATGCAGGGCGGCTCGGGAAGATCGACTTCCTCGCTCAACGTATCGGCCGGCGAGATGACCGGAGCTGGGAATCGCCGGTAGAACTCACGCGAGTCGTGGTTTTCCCTGCGACCGGCGCCGAATGCCGACGTCTCCGTCGACGTGCGACGTGTCTTTTGGTCTCTGTCCTCCGGTTCCATGGGGCAACCATAACGGCACGATGTGACAGGTTGAGCTGACTGGCCGAATGCCGTCCATTCCGTCGAAGCTAGTCCGATCCAATCCGGTAGAATGACGCCATGAGGGGTTTATGCGACCACTCTGTGTGACATTCGCCGCCTGACCTGGTTCAATGGCCACAAGGGCTTGGTGGAGTCCATTCGGGGACGCCCGCGCTGGGTGCCCGAGCGGCGAGGCTGCCAGATGGCAGTAGGGGACAAATGAAGGCAACGATTCTCCGGTTTGGACTACTGGCGCTCATAGCGTCGACTCTGAGCGCGACTGCCACCGATGCAGACGCGGCCAGCCCTGCCTTCTCCGAGACTGCCGACCAAATCTGGATGACAAACGGCGCAGGGCGAGTGCTGTCCTTCGCCAAAGGCGGCAACACGGTCTTTGTCGGTGGCAGCTTCACCGGTATGCGGGCGACCTACGACGGCTCGACCGTCACTCAGAAGTACGTGGCGGCCCTCGACATGTGGAGCGGCGAGCTGTTGTCGGGATTTGACCCCACCGTCAACAACGAGGTCCGGGCCGTTGCTGTGTCACCCGACTCGCAAACTGTGTACATCGGGGGCAAGTTCACCTCCGTGAACGGAGAAACCCGCACCAAGGTGGCAGCTCTCGACGCAACAACCGGCAATGTGCGCAACGGCTGGGATGTCGAGATTCCGTCGGGCAACGTTGAGGCTCTGGCGGTGGACGCCGGCGGCAATGTGTACATCGGAGGAAGCTTCAACATCGTCCAGAATCAGGGTCAGCGTGCTCTGGCCAAAGTGGACGGCGCCACCGGAGCTCTCAAGAGTTGGGACGCCGGTATCGGGATCGGCAAGGTCAAGTCGCTCCTGATGAGTCCTGACGGCACCCGGCTCTACGTCGGAACCGAATCCAACGATGAGAACGGCCAGCCGATCCTTGGCGCCTTCCACGCGGTCAACCCTGCCAACGCCAACGCGATCTCGGGATTCAATGCGTCGGCAGTCAATCGGCCCGTCTTCGATATCTCAGTCAGCAGCGACAAGATCTATCTCGCGCTCGGTGGAGGTGGCGGCGCTGCCGACATTCTGCGGGTCTCCAACGGCTCACGCCGAGTCCGCTATTACACCGATGGCGATGTTCAAGGTGTGCAAGTTGTCGGGGATCGGGCTTACTTCGCCGGACATTGGGTCGATGACTTCGGGCCAACTGATTCTTTCCACTTCACCTCGGTCGACACCGCCACCGACCAGATCGACGACTCCTACTATCCGCGCCTCAACGGTGTGTCGGGGGTCCAGGACATGCTCTACGACGGTGCCCACCTCTGGCTAGGCGGCCACATCACCAACGGGAATCCGGTTGCAGTGCGTGGTTTTGCTCGGTACAGCGCGACCGGTCCCGGTGCCAACCTGACTCCGCTGGTGCGGGCCGGCGCGGAGTGGATCTATCTCGATGACGGATCACAGCTTGGATCAGGTTGGCGCAATCTCGGATACAACGACTCTGCCTGGTCAACGGGCGATGCCGAGCTGGGGTATGGCGACGGCGACGAGGAAACGGTTGTCAATGACGGGCCCAACGGCAACCGCCACATCACCACCTATTTCCGTCGCGTCGTCACGGTGTGGGACCACAATCGCATCGAGCATCTGGAGATCCGTTTGAAGCGCGATGACGGTGCCGTTGTCTACCTGAACGGTACTGAGATCATTCGAGACAACATGCCGGGTGGCTCCATAGACGGGGCAACGCTGGCGGCATCTGCGACCAATGGTGGGGGAGAGGACACGTTCAACCGATGGATCCTTCCGACACAACACCTCGTTGAGGGGGAGAACATCGTTGCGGTCGAGGTCCATCAGGTGTCGCCGACGAGCAACGATGTCAGCTTCGACATGCGCATGCTCGTCGATCGGACGCCGCAGACATTCGTTGACTCCGGGGCTACCTGGACCTACCTGGACACCGGCGCCAGCCTCGGAACTGGGTGGCGCAATCTCGGCTACAACGACTCGGCATGGCGTGAAGGCCAGTCCCAGTTGGGTTACGGCGAAGGCGACGAACAGAAGGTGATTCGAAAGGGTCCCGACGGTGACCGGCATATCACTTCGTACTTCCGCAAGGTGTTCACGGTCTACGACCTCGAGGCCATTCCGACGCTCGAATTGGAGCTGTTGCGCGACGACGGCGCTGTCGTCTACCTCAACGGGAGCCGGGTGGTTCGCTCCAATATGCCGAGCGGCCCGATCAACAGTGAGACGGTGGCAGCCGCCGCGGCCAAGAAGCCGTCGGAACAGAACTGGTTTCGATACAGCATCAACCCCTCGAAACTGGTGGTGGGCGACAACATCTTGGCGGTCGAAGTCCACCAAAGGGGACCGGGCAGCAACGACCACAGTTTTGACGCCCGCCTGGTGCTGCAGGCATCACCGGAGCAATTGCTCGCTCGCGACGTCAAGTGGCGTTACCACGACAAGGGCAAGGACAAGGGCTCGGCGTGGCGCCAGGCCGACTACGCCAACCACAGCAACTGGAAACGAGGCAAAGCCGAGCTCGGATATGGCGATGGCGATGAGGCGACCGTCGTCAACTCCGGTCCTGCCGGCGACCACCACCCAACGACCTACTTCCGGCGAAGGTTCATCGTGACGGATCCGGACGTGTTCTCATTCCTCGACATTGGACTCGTTCGAGATGACGGCGCAGTGGTGTACGTGAACGGGATCGAGGTAATCCGCGACAACATGCCTGCCGGAACGATCTCCTACGAGACTCTGGCGAGCGGCGGTGCGTCCGGAGAGGACGTGTTCCACTACTTCTCAGTTCCGGCGTCGATGCTGGTTGCCGGGGGCAATTATGTGGCGGTCGAGATCCACCAGTCCGGCCCGGGGAGTTCCGACATATCTTTCAATCTGGAGATGACGGCTCGTTAGGTGTGGGTGACAACTCGCCCACGCTGGTAGCTTCCGGCTATGGCGCAACTACCGAAGGCGGCTGACCCAGAACCCAACCTCGAGACTGCCAGTGCCCTGGCATTCCCCTTCATGGTTGATGCGCTCGGCATATCGGCATTGGGTCTGCTCATTCCGACATCGTTTTCGCTGGGGCTCCGTTTTGGGGGTCATCTAGTGCTGTTGGTGGCCTTTGGCTTCTTCCTCGCGCAACGTCTGTTGGCGAGCACGGATGCACCTTGGTTCAGGGCCTCACCGCTGAGGCGGGACCGTCGCATCATGGCGACCGGCCTAGGAGTCATCATCATTGTCACCGGCGTTGTTGGTCTGGTGACGTTGGCATCGTCGGCGGCGCTGCGATTCCAGCCGTCAACTCAGTTCCTCCAATTGTTGTCCGCCCTCGACATTGCCTGGGCGATGACGGCAGTCATGATCGCCGCCTATTGGTTATGGGGGCGCCGCGCCGCGCTGTTGGGAGGGTTGATCGTTGGGGTGGTGTGCATAATCTCGATCGCTCGCTACCTCGACGCCGTCGGGTTCACTCGGCGCGGCAAATGGCGCCTCGACGCCGAGTCGCTGTGGACCTACGTATTGCCGTTCGACATGGCTGTCGCTGTCATTGCCATCGGATTGTTTGTATACGCCGCAAGGAAGCGCGCTCGAGTCAGCGGTTAGCCGATCGAGCAGGCGAGTGACCAGTCGTAGGGCCGGAATTCGATCCTGGGTCCGGAGGTCAACCGCCACGCCTCGATGTCCGGCGCCAGCCAGCGTCCGAGCGCATCGGCAATTGCTGCCTTTCGCGTCGGGAGCATCGTCGGCATCCGCCGGGGTCGAGTGAAGTCGGCGCCGTACCAGAGGAAGATGCGCGATAGGAGTAGTCGATTCCTCGCCTCGTCACGCACTGCGCCTCCACTGACGAGGAAGTGCCGCATCTGATCGTCCAGCTGCTGCTCGAGATCTTCCGCAACAAACGGCTCGAACCGCAACGTTGGACACGAAGCCGATCCACATACCAGACCGGCATGAATCCGTGGATCGCTGAAGCGCCGGATCTTGCCGTGTTCAATATCTGTGAGCGATAGCTCTTCCCCGCCGACCGACGCCCAACGCCGGCTGAAACCGCCGGCCACCCGCAAGACTGTGGGTTCTCCGGTCGCGACGGTTTCAGCTGCGAGATCGAGGGCACCGGCGTTGTAGAGATTTATCCAGAAGGCGAGGGCTCCTGCTTCGTTCAGCGAGTTGGGGTCCTCAGCCTCCAGGAGGTCCCGGTAGCCAGCGATCGTCTGCCGTTCAGCAACTAGCGCGGCGACACCACCTTCCTTGAGTGTTGCCAGGACATTGGCAAGCACCGAGTGGTCGACAGTTGCGGATCCCTTCGGCCGCGGCCGTGACACCCTTCTCGCCTTGAGCACGAGCAGGCCAACCGAGATGGGATTGGGGCTAGGGGATGACATGAAGCGGATTCGTTCCTTGGCGGGTCTCGGCTGAAACAGAAGTTGTCTCCAATCTGTTCCCGCGGCGTCCGGAACTGGGGCGCTACTGAGTGCTGCGGAAGAAGATGCCGGCAAGGAACCGCCCGACACGACGCATGGTGGCCTGGCGTGGCGCCTCGTTCTGGTCATCGATCACGAGGCTCAGAAACGTTGCCCTGAGCCTCCACGCCAGGAGCCCGTCCGTCAGCAACTGATCGCCGACGACCACGATCCGGTGGTGGCGGCCCCGCAACCCGAGGCGGCGGCGCGTTGTCCACGGCTTGTTACCCCGGCTGATCATTCTCTCGACGCCGCGCGGTGGCCCGTTGGTCAGGGCGATGACGCGCGACACCAGCGGGAGGCCCTCGAATCGGTCGATCGCCTCATTGACAAGGATGACAAACTCGTCGGGGGCAACTCCTTGTGGCGCCAGAGTGTTGTCGACGTCAAATACCGCGACGACGTCAGAACCCATCGATTCGATGAATGTTTCGACGTCGTCGAGTGCTCGAACGTGACGGATACGGACTCGATGGAACACTCAGCCTCCAAACTCGTGGCAACCAATCACGGGCGGTACCGAGGAGGTACCGCCTGTGTGATCAGCAACGCCAGGCCACCTGGCCGCGCAGCGGCTAGCTCATGGTAGCGGCGCGGGCCTCTCCGACGTCCTCGGCCAAGCGCGGCCAAACGACTCCTGAAAGCTACTCTCGTCCGATCCTAGGTGGTCCAGTAGAGCCGTCCGGCCCTGGCACACGTTGGGGTGGCCTGTTCCTCCCTGTCAAGATCTGCGCCGACCCCGGTGGCCCTCCGGCTGGTAGCGTCGCGGGCAGAAGACAGGAATGTGATGGAGACGCCACCGATCGCCGATACGCCCAGTCCCGAACCGATAGAACGCGGGCTACCAGCCATCGGAGTTCGACGCGAGGTGCGGATCGCGGGGATTCGGGTCGCAGGGAGGCGTCGCCGCCCAAGTGGGGAGAGGGCCCCGTTGGAGCGCGAATTGCGCGCCGCAGGCAAGTTGTGGCTGCTCGCCGGCGTAGTCATGATCGGGCTCTGGATAACGCTGTTTGCGTTCCCGGCGTCAACCGACTGGTGGACACGGAACGACACTCGCCTGCTGCAGCGACTTGTCGATCTACGCAACGACACTCTGACCTCGGTCTCGGACGTCATCGCCGTACTAGGCACATCGTGGTTCAATCGAGTGCTGCGCATCGGTACGCTGCTGGCGCTGATATTCATTCGCCGCTGGCGCCACTTCTTCGCGGTAGTTCTGGCCCTCTTGCTGGTTCAAGGCACTGTCGACATTGTCAAACACGTGGTCGGTCGACCTCGTCCCTTCGTCCCCCTGATCGGGGACTGGAGCGGACCCTCACATCCGTCAGCGCCTGTTGCCGCCCTCGGCGTCACACTTGGTGCCATGGCTTACTCACTCGTCCCGACAGGACGTCGCCGCAGGATCGCTCTGGCTGTATCGGGCGTCTTGGTCCTCCTTCTGGTGCTCGCCCAGCTCTATCGCGGTGTTGACCACCCGAGCGATGCAGTCGTGTCGGCGATCTTCTCCATCTCCGTCGTGGTTGTTCTCTTTCGTTGGTTTGCCCCTGAGTCCGCGTTCCCCGTCCACTGGAGTCGCGGCGTTACTGCCCATCTCGATGTGACGGGTGCGCGAGGTAAGGCAATCTCCGAAGCGGTTGGTGCCCAGCTCGGCTTGCGCGTCATCGATATCAAACCTTTTGGGCTCGAGGGATCAGGTGGCTCGACTCCGCTGCGCCTCAAAGTGGAATCGGACCCGGACAAATACGTGTTTGCCAAGCTATACAGCCAGACTCATCTTCGTTCCGATCGCTGGTACAAAGTCGGGCGCACGATCCTCTACGGCTCTCTGGAGGACGAGGTGCGCTTTGCCACGGTTAGGCGCCTCGTCGAATACGAGGACTACATCCAACGCCTCATGCGCGACGCCGGTGTCCCCTGTGCTCAGCCGTTCGGCATCGTCGAGATCGCTCCCGAGCGCGAGTACCTGATGGTCAGTGAGTTCTTGGAAGGATCTGAGGAACTCACCGACGCCGACATTGATGACGCAATAATCGACAAGGCATTGGAAGTGATCCGCAACATGTGGGATGCCGGGCTGGCTCACCGCGACGTCAAGCCGGCCAATGTCATGTTGAACGAAGGGCGGGTCGTTCTCATCGACGTTGCCTTTGGGACGGTGCGGCCGACTCCGTGGCGTCAGGCGGTTGACCTGGCGAACATGATGGTGATCCTGGCTCTGCGAACCAGCGCCGAGCGTGTGTATCAGCGAGCCCTACTGCAGTTCGCCCCAGAGGACATCGCCGAGGCATTCGCCGCCACCCGAAGTGTCACGTTGCCCTCACAATCGCGAAGCTCGCTGGCGCTTGTGAAGAAGGAACAGGGCGTCGACCTCGTTGAGGAGTTCAAGCAGTTGGCCCCTCCGGCAGAGCAGATTTCGATTCAACGTTGGAGTTCACGGCGGTTGCGGCTGACCTTCGGAGCGGTCCTTCTCGCGCTCTTCGTTATCGCCCAGACTGTATCGGAGTTCACCGGAGGAGGGATATTGTGACCCGCCGCTTCGCCGTTCTCTCGATTGTGCTGACCATAGTCCTCAGCGCATGCAGCAATCTTGGCCTGGGTGAGGCCGGCTGTGCAGCGCCGGCAACAGACGTTTCTCCGGCAAACATACTGACGGTCCAGGCAGTGCCCACTGCCAAGTACACCCCCTGCCTCAACGAGTTGCGTCTGGGATGGGACTCGGTGACGTGGTTTGCCCGGAGTGGCGAAGCTGGGTTCGCCATATCGCGTTCGGTTAGTCCATTCCTGGAGGTGACGGTTACTGAGGCTTGCGACGTGGGTGTAGCCACCCTGGTTGACTCGGGGTTCCCCGATATCGCACGCTACGAGGACATCAGCTCCGAGTTGGGAGCGGTAGAAATCGCCCTGGTGCCATCCGGGGAGTTGCCGCTACAGACCGCCCGGAGTCTGGCTTCTCGGCTCAGCGGAGTTGAGATTGAGGATCGCCCCGTGAGCTTCATTATCAACGATGAGGTCGACGAGCCCGTCACATTCCGTGTGAACGAGGCTCTGGCCTCCGGCCAGTACGTCTGGATTATCGAGGCGCTCGGTGCCGAGGAGGGCACCGTCGAGGTGAGGGGCAACAATCCGCGAGCGAACGTCAGCCGGTTGTCGCCGGACGACGCTCTCGATCTGATCGAGGACTTCGTGCCGGAGCCCCACTACCGGGGAAACTGGTTCTTCACCTTCGACGGGGGTTGCATCACCTACGAGTTCAATGCCAAGGGTGTCCTTGCCGAGTCGGTGGCGGCCGATGCTGACGACGCGCTCGGCTTCTATCAAGCGGCAGAGCTCCGCCGGGTGGCCCGTGACGCCGGCTTCGATATTTGAGTGGCGCGCCGCCATCGTCATCCGAAGTGGCCGCTACAGACGACCCACAATGTCGGCGACGGGCGGATAGTCGCCGATACCCGTGCCGCGGTGTAGATAGGCGATAGAGCCGTCGCGGTCAACTATCGCGACTGCGGGGACGTTCGAGAAGTGTCCAGTGATCCGGTATTGCCTGCGGTTTCGCAATAGTGCTCGCAAGTAACGCCACCAGGCCCTCGAGTCGGTAATCCATTCGAACAGGCCGGGGCGCCGCAATTCGAAGAAGTCTCGGAGCTTCTGTTGCTCGTCGAGGAACAGGGGATACGGGAGTCTCTGCTGGAGCGACACTGCTTGCCCGTGAGCTGCCGGGGCAACCGCCACGACTGTGGCACCTTTGGCGGCGATTGTGCTGTGAGCTGTC
This sequence comes from bacterium, assembly GCA_024226255.1. Taxonomy (GTDB): domain Bacteria; phylum Actinomycetota; class Acidimicrobiia; order Spongiisociales; family UBA5794; genus JAHEJX01. The sequence goes on from JAAELU010000395.1 coordinate 26,583, forward strand.
GCAACCTGCGCCAGATAATCAAGGCAGCCTGCTCACCCAAAGTATCGGACCAGGACGAACACCGTCTTGTCGCTCAGCACTTCGCCGAGGCGGACCGTTTGACCGTCTGGGCTGTGCAAGACGAGGTCGACGAGCGCCTCGGTCATGAAACGGGGGGAGCCTCAGCGGTTTCGGCTCCCTCGATGCCCAACAGCTGGCGCCCTTCTTCGATCTTCTCTTCAGGAGTCTTGGCAGATCGCAGGATCGAATAGCCGATAACGCCGGCGAGGCCGGATCCGATGAAGATGCCGATCTTGGCCTGGCTGACAAGAATCTCGCTCTCGAACGCCAGCTCGGTGATGAACAGTGAAACCGTGAAGCCGATACCGGCGATCGCGGCGAGTCCGAATATGTCGCGCCACCCGGTTCGTTTCGGCAACTTGCCGATTCCCGTTCGCACAGCGATCCACGTGAACAAGGAGATTCCCGCCAACTTGCCGACCACCAATCCGACGCCAACCCCGAGTGACACTGCACTCGAAGCGACGGCGACAAAATCGACATCCACTACCCGTACCCCGGCATTGGCCAAAGCAAAGATGGGAACAACTGCGAACGCCGACCAAGGATGCAGCGATCGTTCCAGCCGATCGAGTGGCGACACAGACTCCCGGGCTATGGCCGCCAAAGTGAGAGCGCTCGAGTCAACCCGCTCCCTGCTGCGAGGTGTGGCCGATTCGAGATCGTACCGACTCAGGATCCAGCGAGAGCGCTGGAAGTACTCCGCATCGCTGTACCAGGCGCCGACCGGCGTCAGCAGTCCGAGAGCCACACCGGCGAGCGTGGCATGGACGCCCGACTCGAAGACAAGGAACCACACGCCGATGCCGAGCACCCAGTAGAACCCGAGCGCTCGAATGCCCACACGTTGGGCCACGTAGACGAGGCCGAGCCCCCCGATAGCTGCTGCTAGATAGCCCAGTGAAAGGTCGGTGGTGTAGAAGATGGCTATTACCGCGATTGCGCCGATGTCGTCGGCGATAGCCAGCGCCAAGAGGAAGAGCTTCGCTCCGGCGGAAACCCGGCTGCCGAGTAAGGAGATCACACCAATGGAGAATGCGATGTCTGTCGCCATGGGGATTCCCCAACCCCGAGTGGCTTCTCCGCCAGTTCCGGCTACAAAGGCGACAAAGATCAGTGCGGGGACAATCATGCCGCCGAGCGCAGCGATGGCAGGCAACGCGGCGTGTTTGCGGTCCTTGAGATCGCCGACCACCAACTCCCGTTTGATCTCGAGGCCGACGACAAAGAAGAAGATGGCCATGAGGCCGTCGTTGACGACATGTTTGAGGCTCTCGCTGAAATGAAGCCCGCCGATGCTCAACTCAAAGTGGGTATGCCAGAACCGGTCGTAGCTGTCGCCGAAGGGGCCGTTAGCCCATATCAACGCAACGACTGCGGCGACCAGCAGAACAATTCCGGATGAAGCTGCGATCTCGGTGAATCGAACAAACGGCCGCACAAAGCGGACCGGCACGCTGCGGTCGGAGTTGACCCAGGTCTGGTGGATTCTGTCGTCCGAGGGGCCTTTAGACATTGAATCAACAACACTAGTTGCCCGAGCGATGCTTCCGGTATCGGGCATGGTGGATTTGGACTCGTCGTAACGGGTTACCATCGCCGCCGCCGCATATTGTCGGGAACCGTCGTGTTTGGCTCCATTTTTCTAGTTGTCATCGGCCTGGCCGTCTTGGTCGTCGCATCTGATCGTGTCGTAGTTTCGGCCGTGCGGATTTCTCTTCGCCTCGGTATTTCGGCGGTCCTGATCGGCGCATTGATCGTCGGGTTGGGCACATCGATTCCCGAATTGCTGGTCTCTTCGATAGCGGCGGCCGATGGTCGCCTCGACCTGGCCGCTGCCAATGTTGTCGGCTCGAACGCGGCCAATGTAAGCCTCGTGCTCGGTGCCGCGGCCGTGCTGTCACCGGTGGCTGTGTCCAAGAAGCTGCTGAGGCGAGAGGCAGCTCTAATGGTGGTCGCGGTGGCGGCGCTCGGTATCGTCGTCTCCGATGGCGCTATCGGCCGACCCGAGGCATTGGGTCTTCTGGGGGGCCTGGTAGTCGCATTGGCGCTTCTCATTTTCTGGGCGCGCGGCAACCCGCCGGAGATTGAGGACGACGACAACGTGACGACCCGCGTCTGGGTTGAGTTTGCTCTCGGCGCGATCGGAATCACAGCAACTGTCATCGGCGCCACGATCCTGCTCGATGGTGCGCTCGATATCGGCGAGCGGTTGGAGTGGTCCGCCACCTTCCTCGGCTTGCTGCTCGGGGTGGGCACGTCGCTCCCGGAGTTGGCGACCGCGTTGGCGGCCGCCAGGCACAAGGAATCCGATCTGATTATCGGCAACGTGATCGGATCAAATATCTTCAACTCACTCGCGGTTGCCGGTGCGGCCGGAGTGGTTGGTCCGGGAATGCTCAAGGACTTCGATGGCATTGCGGTGGTGGGCATGCTCGTGGCCGTCGCCTTTGCCGGCGTCGCGATGGTGACGGGCCGGCGGATCTCGCGCATCGAGGGGTCTTTGTTGGTCGTTCTGTTCGTGGTGCTCGGTGTCGTCATGGTCTAGCACCAGATGGTTGCGACTCTCCAACCACGTGCCGGTGTTACTAGCGACTCGCCCAGAAACCTTTGTGCGACTCCGCGGCCTCATCCTGACGCTCAGGTCCGGTGAACAAGAGTTGGGGGCGACCGGCCGCATGGGCGGTCGAGTCCGAGGTTGGGACAACTCGGTTGCGCGCTTCACACACCACCACGCCATCGACAGACAGGAGTGCGTCGGAAGGATGGTCGCCCCGTGCTCGAGCCTTGTCAGCCAGGGCCAACACCCGGTCGATGAGTTGATGGTGGTTCACACCTCAAACCCAACGTACCCAACGATCCTGCTCGATCTCGGGTTCACTGCGGAACCGGGAGGGAACACACCGCTACCGGGTCTCTTCGTCTTGCTTGCGATTGGCCAGCAGCCGTGCTGCCAGCGCAGTGGCCTCTGTCGCGTCCATGTCTTTGACAGTGACCCGTCCGAGGGGCTGGGCAACCTGGATCTGAACCGTTGCCAGGCCGAGGCGACGCTGAAAAAAGTTGGCGGCCACCGACAAGCTCTGGATGCGTGACAGCTTCACTATGGACGTGCGCTCCGTGATTGCCCCCCGCCTCGACACGACGACGTCCGGTGTTTCCCCGTGACCGAGGACTCGCCAGGAACGCCAACCGAGGGCTGCCGCGGGCAATACGAGAAGAACCAACGCGGCCGCGGGCGCCCGGCGAATCAGAGCGAGGGCGACGAGGGTCACCACGGCAACCGGCCATACCCAACGGATCACTGAGCGTCGCAGCGCACCAGGGGGATGGCGGCGCATTGGGGGGTCGAGCTCGAGATTGGGGATCAGCAGGTCGATCACCTCACGCCGAGAGCGGCGCGGCGTGGCCGGCAAGTATGACTCCGTCGATTCGCCGGCGCTCGAGGCGTTGTGAACGGTTATGCCGGAGGTGCGCGACAGGCGCCCGGCGAGGCTCAACTTGGTAACCAGGGCCTGAATCCGACCTGGGGGAACCTCTAGTTGACGATTGGTGAACAGACCGTATGTGAGCCGGAAATCGTTGTCGCTGCGGAGGAGGAGCATGTCGTAGTAGCGGGCTCCATTGAAGGCGGTTGCGCCGGCGAGGCCGAGCAAAGCCGCCAGCGCGGCGAACCACAGTTGTGATCCATCGGGAAGCCACCCCCACGCTTGCTCCACATCGACGGCGTCATCCAAGGCGCCAATGGCGGCACCAATGGCAGGCAACATGAACAACGGACTGGAGAAGACGGCCCACCGCAGCAAGTCCCGGTTGGGCTGGCTGTAGACCACTCGGTCACGCTCTGGCGGCACTTCGGTCCCGACCCGGCGGGCGTCCTGGAGTCGGAGACGGATGCGCTCGGCCTCGTTGCGGGACACGACGCTGAGCTTCACGTCGGGCTCGCTTCCCGCTCCGGCAACTTCCACCGACACCTCGGCGAGCCCGAGTACTCGATGCCGCAGTTTCTGGTTCAGGCTCACTTGCTGGACTCGATCAGCCGGGACGCTACGGCTGCGACGTACGAGCACTCCGGAGCGAACCACCAGAGTCGTGCCCTGCAGCCGGTAGTCGAACCGGAGGAAGCGGAGCACTTCAACAGCGAGAGCGACGAAGCCGCCTCCGATGAGGATGAAGGCCATCGGCATCCCGCCGCCTTGGTTGAAGACGGCCAGCAGGAAGATTGGCCAGAAACGCAGCGCTGTTGTGATGGCGCTGAGAAGCGGTGATGCCAAGTGCAGTCGTTTCCAACCGGGCTCCGCCGGTGGGGCCGGGGCCACCGGAGCAGGGGCTTCTTCATGCGGCTCCGTGTCAGACGGCTGCATCGCGCCCGGCCCGTTCGAGAATCCGGAGGCGGAGCTGCTCGGCGGCATCTGCATCGAGTCCGGGGATACTGGCGTCGGTGAAGGCAGACGCAGTCCGAATCGTCAGACGCTTGAGGCCGAGCCAGCGTTCAAGTGGGCCCTGGCTCAAGTCGACGTTTTGGACACGAAAGTACGGGGTTGTCGACCGGCGCCGGGTCCAGACGCCGTGCTCGAGGATCAGGACGTCATCTGCCAGTCCGTACTTCCAGTATCGATAACGTAGCGACGCCACGAACTGAAGGCCGCCTCCAATTGCTGCTGCTGCTACCACAATCAACCCCAATCGACCCCACCACGCGAGGGGCAGCTGAAAGGCGCCTATCACGATGCCGAGAGTGGCCACGAGGCTCGCGGCCAGAGCCTCAATCCTCCATTGGGTGCGGACTCTGGGATCAAGTGGCGTCATAGCGGCTTCCATGGTCTGCGAACGCTAGCGGCGCACTATTCGTCGGTTGACGCCCGGGGACTGACGTGTCGGAGCGCGGTGGGGCTCGCTAGTTTCTGGGCCATGAGCACCAACCGCGAGATCGTTCGGATAATCCGGGAGTATGCAGAGCTCCTCAAACTCGAAGAGGGCAGCCCCCAGGCCTTCCGAGTCCGGGCGTACGACAAGGCCGCCGACGCCCTCGGCGAGTTGATCGAGCCCGCCGCCGACATGACGTCTGGAGAGTTGCAGAAGTTGGACGGGGTTGGCCGGGCTACCGCCGGCAAGATCCGCGAGTACGTCGACACGGGATCGATAGCCAAGCTCGACGACCTGAGGAGGAAGTATCCGCCGGCATTTGTCGAGCTGACGCGGATCCCGGGCCTGGGGCCGAAGACTGTGGTGCTGCTGCGCGACAAACTCAACGTGAACAACGTAGAGGATCTCAAGGAAGCGCTGGCTGCCGAGCAGATTCGTGAGCTTCCGGGCTTGGGAGCAAAGTCTGAAGAGAAGATCGCCAAAGCGATCGACCGGCTCGGCCTCCACGGCAAGGATCGGCGCACTCCGATCATTCGAGTGTTACCAATCGCCCAAGAGGTCGTGGCCGCCCTCGAAGCTGTTCCCGGCGTCAAACGAGTTGAGTACGCCGGCAGCCTGCGCCATTTTGCCGACACGATTGGAGATCTCGACGTCCTCGTTGCGGCATCGAGAGCACAATCCGTCATGGAGGCATTTGTGTCGCTGCCGATCGTCGCCGAGGTTGAGGTTCGCGGCGATACCAAGACGACGGCGCTCACCGCCGAGGGATTGCAGATCGACGTTCGTGTCGTCGCTCCGGGTGAGTTTGGCGCTGCTCTGCTGTATTTCACTGGATCAAAAGCGCACAACATCGAATTGCGCCAGCTCGCCATCAACCGCGGCTGGACGCTCAACGAGTACGCGCTTGCCGACGGCGAATCGGGTGAACCGGTGGCGGCTCGCACCGAGAACGCCATTTACAAGGCTCTAGGCCTGAAATACATCCCGCCGGAGTTGCGCGAGGGCGTCGGTGAGGTCGTCGCGGCGACATCGCGCGATCTCCCCAAGCTGGTTGAGGTTGAGGACATCAAGGGCGATCTCCATGTCCACAGCACCTGGTCGGGTGATGGCCGTAGCTCACTCGACGACATGGTGGCTACTGCAGCTGGCCGCGGACTCGAGTACATCGCGATAACCGAGCACGGTGAGGACCTGACTATCAACGGCCTGAGTCGAGAGCAGATTCGCGAGGAAGGCCTCGAGTTGGCACGGCTTCGGGAGGAGTTCCCCGATCTGACGATCTTGCAGGGCTCCGAGCTCAACATCGGGGCCGACGGCACAGTCGACTACGACGACGAGTTCCTCGCAGGATTGGATTGGTGTGTTGCCAGCGTCCACTCCCACTTCGACCTATCCCAGGCCGATCAGACCGAACGAGTCATCCGGGCAATCTTCAACCCGGCCGTCAACGTGATCGGCCACTTGACCGGGCGCAAGATCGGCATCCGCCCCGGAATCGAAGTCGATATCGACGCGGTGTTCGATGCCTGTGCAGAAGCGGGGACGTCTCTCGAGATCAACAGCCATCTCCACCGCCTTGATGTGCCGGCCGACTGGCTGCGCCGGGCACGTGACCGCGACGACGTGACATTCGTCATCAGCACCGACAGCCATCATGTGACCCAGTTCGACAACATCAAGTGGGGAGTCCACAACTCCCGTCGCGGCTGGGTGCAAAAGAAGAACGTGGCGAACACCTGGCCGAAGGAGAAGTTCTTGAAGTGGATCAAGGAGCGATGAGTCGGCTGGTGCGGTGATCGCTCGGACGTGCCGGAGTACGTACTACGTACCGGCTCGAGCAGGCCGCTGTAGCGTGGCAAGCATGGTCGCATACCAGAGAATGCATCTACACGAGGTTCCTGCGAATCATCCGTGTGAGTTTCAAACGGCAACCCTGGTCACTGCATGAAACCTCCGCCGTTGGGGTTCAGCGTTTGCCCGTGGAACTGGCCGGCTGCGTCCGAGAGCAGGAAGAGCACGGCATCAGCAACGTCCTCAGGTTCTGGGAATCTGCCGGAAGGGAGTTCCTTGAGACGGCGGTGCCCCGACTCGGTATCCACGATGTCGCGGGTCATGTCGGTGATCGTGAATCCCGGTGCTACCGCGTTGACCCGAACACCCTGGGGGCCGAACTCGCGAGCCATCGACTTGGTCAGGCCGAGCAGCCCGGCTTTTGCGGCTGAGTAGTGAGCTAGTTCCGGCCAGCCGATCTGCCCAAGCCGCGATGAGATCATGACAATCGACCCACTCCTTCGCTGCAGCATTCCCGGCAAGGCGGCTTGGGAGCAGTAGAACGGACCGAAGAGGTTCGTATGTAATACGGCGTTCCACTCTTCAGCGGTCACGTTGAGGAACGGACTGGATGGCATGATCCCGGCGTTGTTGACGAGTCCGTCGATTCTTCCGAACGAACTCTCGACGGCCGAGATGAGCTCTTGTGCCTCGCTTCGGTCAGATACATCGGCTCGGAAAGCGTCGGCGACGTTGCCTAGCTCCCGGATTCTGGCGACGACGGCCGCTGCGGCATCAGCGTTGTCACGATATCCGACGGCAACCGTCGCCTTGGCTGCGGCTGCCGCCGTGGCGATGGCCGCACCGATACCCCTACTACCGCCGGTCACGAGCACCACTTGTCCGGATAGAGAGTGGGGGGCGGCGTTCTCATCCATGTTCGGCGATTGCACACAGCACTAGTTCGCCTCCTCGCACCGTGGTCCGATGAGCCTTGATGGCTTCCAAGGTGGTCGGTCAACGTGCCGGAGGCGAATCTCCGGCACGCCCTTCCCACGAGTTCACCATTTCGTAATCGTCAAAAAGGCGACTTGTGACGTTGTAGGTGATAGAGATATAGGCCAACCCTTTCTGGAAGAACGATGACTGACGCGATATCAATTGGAACAGAACGAAAGCCGCTGGAGTATCCGGCTCCGATTGGAGCTGCTGCCGGCGCCGGAGCGGTCGCAGCCGGGCTCGCTCTCGGCATCACGGAACTACTTGCCGGCCTATTCGAGAGTATCCCTTCGGCTGTTGCCTCGGTTGGTGGCTACATCGTCGATAGTTCACCGAACGCCGCCAAGGACTTCGCCATCGATGTCTTTGGTACCGCCGACAAGGGAGCCCTTGCCATCGGTACCGCGATTATCGCGGTCATCGTCGGCGCTCTTGTGGGTCGTGCCAGCCTGACGCGCCGCTGGCTGAATCCCGTGACGTTCGCGTTGTTCGCGCTGATCGGCATCGTCGCCGCCGTCGGCCAACTCAACGCCAACTCGGTCCTGACAGTCGTCGGGATCACGTTGGCCGCCGCAGCCGGTTGGCGCGTGCTGTCCTACGTCCTCGAGGCCCTGACCGTCACCGATCCATCGGACCATGCCGCAGCCGATCCGTCGCGCCGCCGGCTCATCACCGGTATTGCCGGCGCCGGGGTGGCTGCGGCTGCTGCGGGCGGGGTGGGTCGCCAGCTGATCATTGCCCGCTCCGAGTCGGTCCGCGACAAGATGGCACTACCGTTGGCGCGGACGACGGTGGCTCCGCCTGGCGCCGGCGCCAGCCTCAATGTGCCCGGAATCAGCCCGATCGTCGTGCCAAACGACAAGTTCTATCGCATCGACAAGGCGCTCGTCGTACCTCGCCCCGACCCTGACACGTGGCGCCTCCAGGTAACCGGCATGGTCGACCGCGAGTTGTCACTGTCATTGGATGATCTGTTGGCCATGGACTTGCACGAGCGCTACGTGACGATCGCATGTGTTTCCAACAAGGTCGGCGGGGATCTGGTGGGCAATGCCAAATGGACCGGGGTCAAGCTCACCGAGGTGCTCGATATGGTCGGTGTGGATCCGGCCGCCACTCAGATCGTCCCGCGCTCCGTTGACGGGTGGACGGCAGGCTTTCCTACGGAGGCCGCCTACGACGGCCGGGATCCCCTGATCGTGGTCGGGATGAACGGCGAGATGTTGCCGCCGGACCACGGCTTCCCGGCTCGCCTCATTGTGCCGGGGCTTTATGGATATGTCTCCGCGACCAAGTGGCTCGGAGAGATTGAGCTCACCAGGTGGGAAGACTTTGATGCGTATTGGATTCCGAAGGGTTGGGCCAAGTCGGGGCCGATCAAGACCCACAGCCGCATCGATACGCCCCGTCACGGAGACAGCGTTCTCCCCAACGTGACGGCCGGCGGTGTCGCTTGGGCTCCGAGCCATGGGATCGAGGCGGTGCAAGTGCGTGTTGATCAAGGGCCTTGGCTGCCGGCTGAGATAAGCACTCCGCTCGCCGATACGGCCTGGGTGCAGTGGAAGGCCAAACTCGACCTGGCCCCGGGCAGATACGAGATCCAGGTGCGTGCCTTCGATGGGACTGGGCTTCCGCAGACGGAGCAGAGCGCTCCGGTACGTCCTGACGGCGCCACTGGGTATCACGGCATCCGAGTCACGGTCAGCTAGAGGTAGTCTCCAGGCATGGAGACTGAACCAACCGAAACGACCGAGTCAGAACAGCCGGGCAAGCCTGTAGAGGCCTTGCCGGAGTCGACCCAACCGGAGCCGGTCCAGGCGCAGGTGGTCGATGAGCCAGGCGAGGAAGAGGACGACGGCACGTTTGTCTCCGAACCGGCCCGCCTGATCCGGATTGCCTCGATGACAAGAGCGATGCTCGAAGAGGTGCGCCAGGCGGAGCTGGACGAACCGGGTCGTGCCCGCCTGCTGCAGATCTATGCCTCATCACTGAGCCAGCTGCGCGGTTCGCTCAGTGATGACCTCGCCAATGAGCTCGACGAGATGTTTCGTCCGTTGGAAGGCACCGACGTCTCCGAATCCGAACTGCGGCTGGTGCAAGCACAGCTGGTGGGGTGGCTCGAGGGCCTATTCCACGGAATCCAGGCCTCGGTCTTCTCTCAGCAAGCCGCCGCGGCAGCCCAACTCGAAGAGATGCGGAAGAGATTGGCGCTGGATCCATCGTCGGACCCCGGTGGCGGGCAGTATTTGTAGGAGAGGAGTGAGGAAGAGGAGTGAGCGATGAGGCCCAAAGCTCAGAAACTGTCAGTTATGAGTTACCTGCTACCAGAAGGAACTCGGACTGATAACTGGTAACTGGTAAGTGGTATCTCTCCTCACTCCTCACCCCTCACTCCTGTCCTCGCGCAGTGCCGCTTGGGCGGCCGCGAGGCGTGCGATTGGGATTCGTGGCGGGCTGCACGACACGTAGTCGACTCCGGCAGAGCAGAAGAATTCGATTGATTCGGGATCTGCACCGTGTTCGCCACAAACACCCACGATCAGCTCAGGATTAGCCTTGCGTCCCTCGTCGATGGCCAGCTTGATGAGTCGTCCGACACCGTGCGGATCGATCGTTTCGAACGGGTTTCGTCGATATAGCCCCCGGTCGATGTACTGACTCAGGAATGCCTCCTCGGCATCATCGCGGCTCATGCCCAACGTGGTCTGAGTGAGGTCGTTTGTCCCGAAAGAGAAGAAGTCGGACTCCAGAGCGATCTCCTCGGCAACCAGAGCCGCTCGCGGCAGCTCGATCATCGTGCCGATTGTCACCTCGAGGAGCCGGCCGGCATGGTGGACTTCCTCGTCGATCATGTCCTTGATGAGGTGAAGTTCCTCGACGGTGCCGACAAGCGGGATCATCAACTCGAGTCTGGGGTCTCCGGACGCATCGAGGCGGCGCCGCACCGCTTCGAGGGCTGCCAACACCTGGACCCGGTAGACCTCGGGGATGACGACGGCCAGCCGAACTCCCCGCAGCCCAAGCATTGGATTGGCTTCCTCCCACTTGTCGAGGGCGGCCTCGAGGGTCTCGAGTTCGTCGACCGGCTCGCCGAGGGCTCTGGCTTCCGCCAACTCATGCTCGACATCGAGACGATCAGGCAGGAATTCATGAAGAGGAGGATCGAGCAGGCGCACCACCACGGGGAGGCCATCCATGACCTCGAGCAGGCGTTCAAAATCCCCAACCTGTAGCCGCTCGAGCTGTTCGAGGGCATCTGCTCGTTCCTTGGGATCATCGCTCAGCAGAATTCGCTGCACAACATCGAGTCGGTCTCCCGAGAACATGTATTCCGTGCGAGCCAGGCCGATGCCCTCAGCGCCGGCACCACGGGCATATTCGGCATCCTCAGGTGTATCGGCGTTCGCCCAGACTTCCATGCGCCGGCTCTCGTCGGCCCACTCGAGCAGCGTGGTCACGGCGGGGGTGGAGTGCGCCCGAATCAGTGGTAGCTCACCGGCGTAGATGTTGCCGGAGCGCCCATCGATGGTGATGGTGTCTCCGGCGTGAATTTCGACATCACCCCAGGTCACCAGGGCTTCTTCCAGATCTATGAGCATGTCGTAGCTGCCGGTGACCGCCGGCGTGCCCACTCCGCGGGCCACCAGCGCCGCGTGAGAGGCTCGGCCACCGTGGCTCGTGAGCACTCCGTCGACGGCCCGGATCGTTTCGACATCCTCCGGCGTCGTCTCCCGCTTGACCAGGATCACGTGGTTGCCTGCGCTTGCGGCGTCCATCGCCGCGCCTGAGTCGAGTACCACCATTCCGGTGGCGCATCCGGGCGATGCCCCGCTGCCCCCGGCGGTAGGTGGCGGCAGCTCACCGGGAGCAAGGCGCGGATGCAGCATCTCGCCGACGTGGCGAGAGTCGAGTTGCAACAGGGCCTCCGACTTGGTCAGCAACCCCTCGGCGACGAGGTCGACCAAGACTCTGGTGACAGCTTCCGGCGCACTATCCGCGACACGGCCGTCGACTATCCACAACCTGCCCTTCTCGCGTACGTAGTCCAACCGCACCAGGTCGCGCCGATCGGCTTCATAACTGGCGAGGGCGGTGACCAACTCATCGTGGCCGGCGGCATCGGCCGCGGCCAATGCATCGAGGCCTTCGTATTCGTAGGCGGTGGTCGGGTGATCGGCTTCGGCGCGATAACGACCCGAAGGCCTGGCTTCACCAGTTCGTGGGTCGCGACTGAAGCCGACGCCCACCCCGGACTCCTCGTCGAGATTGCCGAACACCATCAAGTGGACGATGGCCGCGGTGCCGGTGTTGTCCGGGATAGCCGCCGCTCTGCGGTACGCAGAGGCGGGCCTGGCGTCCCACGAGGCAAAGACCGCCTCTATACCCTCCCGAACCTGCTCCGTACGGTCGGTTGGCACCGGACGCTGAGTCTCCTCGACGATGAGAGCCTCGATCGAGCGGCCGAGATCGATGATTTCGGTCGGTTCGAGAAGCGATCCGTCCGCTCCCGCCAGGATTCCATCGACCCGACTCTTGGGCACACCGCGGATGACCCGGGCATACATCTCAAAGAATCTCAGTTGCGCCAATGCTGCGGCTCGCGGCCCGGCCCACGCGGAGAAAGCGGAACAGCTGGCGTCGTTGATTCCAAGGTAGAGGGCCGCCTCCATCAGGCCCGGCATGTCGACTGGGGGGCTCGATCGAACGGAGAGGAAGGCGGGTCGCCTTGGATCAAGGTCATGTGCCGCTTCATCGATGCGAGCGATTGAGTCGACCACCTGGTCCCACATGCCATCGGGAAACTCGCCCGTCTCGACAAATCGGCGGCAGGCAATATCGGAAATTGCGAATCCAGGGGGCACCTGCGCACCCAGTGATCGGAGAGTCGACAGAGCGCTCCCACGCTTGCCAACGTTGCCCGCGGCCGCTCCTGTTGGGTCCCCGAAATCGCTCACATATCGCAATGGTCACTCCCGGAAGAATTCCTTCTCGGCCCTTCCCAAACAGGCCTGGGCAGACTACTGTCGCCTCCAAGACGACCGGCGATTCCGCCAGTTATTTCCAATAACGGCGAATGGCCTGGTCAGAGGCTAGGACGGTAGGAACGGATCGGGAATAATCCGGTCCGTTTAGTCGTTTCCTGGGCGACGTCTTCTCACAAAGGGGGAGCTACACAAAAATGGTATTTGCGCTCAACGATCTCCTTTTCGAGCCCGAAGACAGCTGGCGTGACCAAGCCGCCTGTTCGGGTTCGGACAACGAACTCTTCTTCCCGGTCGGGGAAGACGAAGAGGTTGTCGCGCCCGCCAAATCCATTTGTGCCGCTTGTCCTGTCAAAGACGATTGCCTCCAATACGCCCTTGCGACCAACCAAACCGAAGGCGTTTGGGGTGGAATGAGTGCTCCCGAGCGGCGCCGGCTCCGACGTCGGATTCGTGACCGTCAGCGGCGGGCTAGCTAGCCAGCCGGCCCAGGTGGTAGCTGTTGGGGCGACCCGCAGGTAGCCTCCCGAGCTGTGGATCAGATACTTCCCCGTGGAATGCGGTTGATACTCGCGCTGGTGGTTCTAGCGGTTGCGGCGTGTTCGCCGACCGACACCTCTGAGTCCTCGGGCACCTTGCCGACTACGACGACGAGCACCACCACGTCGTCGACGACAACTACGACAACGACAACCACCACTACGACGATGGCGCCTCGGTTCGCTCTGGAGGGCCGTGTCTTTGGTGCGGACGGCGATCCCCTCGGCGATGCCACAGTCACGGTCGGCGACGACGAAGTCGTCACCAGCGCCAATGGGATCTTCAGTTTCGCGGCGGTTCCGGTTGCCCCGATCGAGATAACCCGGCCGGCATATCGGCCCGTCATTATCGACTGGGACGGGTCCGCCGCGGCTGTTCCGGTGACAATGGAGCCGACTGTCGCCAAGGCGCTACGGGTCGCCTCAGGCACAGTTCGTGACGACGACAAGTTCCAGGAGTTACTCGACCTGGCCGCGGCGACCGCGGTGGACGCCCTCGTCTTCGATACGAAGCAGGAGGGCGGCACCGTCCTGTACGACACGGGGGTGCAAGAAGCTCACGACATCGGAGCCGTGCTCGACATCTACGACCCAGTCGAGCGCATCGCCCAGGCCCGTGAAGCCGGGCTCTACACGATCACCCGAGTTGTCAGTTTCGAGGATGCCATACGCGCCCGGGAGCGGCCCGAGGCAAAACTGGCTGGAGCCTGGATCGACGTTACGAACCCCGATACCTGGGAGTACCCCCTGGACCTTGGTGTCGAGGCGTGCCAGCTCGGCTTCGATGAGGTGCAGTTCGACTACGTGAGATTCCCAACCGGCAAAGCTTCAGTGCAATCCGCTAAGTCCCATCCGACTACCGGCGAAGAGAGGGTGGCCACGATCGCTGCATTCCTCACCGAAGCCCGCGATCGGATTCATCCCCTTGGCTGTGCGCTCGGCGCCGCCGTGTTTGCCATCGTCTTTTCGGCGCCCAACGATCAGGGCATCGGCCAGCGCCCCGAGGACTTTTCGGGGATCGTCGATGTGATGAGCCCGATGATCTACCCGAGCCACTACGGCGACGGCTGGCTCGGCTTCGCAGACCCCAATGATCACCCGGGAGAAGTGACCGCCGGCGCCCTCGACGACGGGATGCCCCGTGTCGGCGGAGGCACGCTGGTGCGGCCGTGGCTACAGGCGTTCTGGTGGACCGACGCGCAGATCCGCGAAGCTATCGACGTAACGGAACTGCGTGGTCTCGGTTGGATGCTGTGGAACGCCGTCGGCAACTACGACGAGGACGCCCTTCCCGGGCTCGACGACGAGACGTCCGGCTAGCGCCTCAGCTCTCGGTGATTGTCACCGACTCCATCACACAGTCCTCGACGGGCTTGTCGCCGCGGCCGGTGGTCGTTCCGGCAATGGAGTCGAGGGCATCTTGACCTTCGGCCAGCTTGCCGAAGATCGTGTAGTTGTGGGGGAGCCCGTAGTCGGTGTGCATGATGAAGAACTGAGAGCCGTTCGTATTGGGCCCGGCATTCGCCATTGCGACTGTTCCCCTCGAGTAGGTGCCTTCACCGTCGAGTTCGTCGCGGAACTTATAACCGGGTCCGCCGGTACCGGTTCCCGTCGGATCGCCACCCTGGATCATGAAGCCGGGAATCACGCGGTGGAAAATAACGCCGTCGTAGAACCCATCTCTGGCGAGGGCGACGAAGTTGTTGACCGTGGTGGGCGACCGGCTCGGGTCGAGCTCGATCTCGAGTGTCCCGTGGTTCGTCTTGATGGTCGCCGCGTATGTCTTGTCGAGGTCGAGGGCAAACGCAGGTACTTCGGAATATGACTTAGCCAACAGGGTCTCCTCAAGTGAAATGGTTGCGATGATTCTATGCGGGTGTGAATGGCTCCGTGGCGGGAAGGACCGAGACTGGTATCAAGTATCACGTATCAAGTGTCAAGACTGGAACCCGGTCACTGCATCAAGGCTGGGACCGGATCACTGCCCCGCACTTTCGGTGCTGGTTGGCGCCCGCGTCCCCTCGGTTCACTGACGAACCTCGGTGCGCCCGAAGCAGACTAGGTGATACGCAATACGGAATACGTGACCCGTAATACGTTCCTCTTCTGGAGGGCGAAGCCCTCCCAAGGAACGCCTCCGGCGTTCCCTACATCCTCCGGCGTCGACTGCGTCCCAGGCGTCTTTGGGTGATCACCTTGAACGGGGCGGCTGCCGGATCCGGAATGAATGCCGTCAGGTCGTGGAGTCGCTCGTCGTTGGAGAACATCTTGACCACGGGTTCGTTGAGGTCGGCCTGCTTCTGGATCCGGAGGACCTCGTTCAGCTGATCCCATTCGACGAGTGTTACCACCAGGCCCGACTCGCCGGCGCGGGCAGTGCGCCCGGACCGATGCAGGTAGGTCTTGGGGTCGTCGGGCGGGTCGTAGTGAATCACCGTGTCGACGTTGTCGATGTCGAGACCGCGGGCGGCGACGTTGGTGGCCACGAGGACCGGGGCACTTCCATCGGCGAAAGCATTGAGGGCCTGCTGGCGTTTGGACTGTTGCAGGTCGCCGTGGATGGCACGAGCTTGGACACCCAGTGCCACGAGCTCGTTGGCCAAGCGGTCGCAGCCATGCTTGGTGCGGGTGAACATCAGGGTTCGATTGCCGGAATTGGCGACGGCGGCGGCGACCTTGACCTTGTCCATGTAATGGACCTGGAGGAAGCGGTGATCTGACGTGTCGACCGTTTGGCTGTCGGTCTCCACCTCGTGTTTGACCGGATCGTGCATGTACTTCTGGATAAGAGTGCCAACTTGGCCGTCGAGGGTCGCCGAAAAAAGCATCGTCTGGCGATCATCGGGCACCTCGCGCATGATTCGGCGCACCTGCGGGAGGAATCCCATGTCAGCCATCTGGTCGGCTTCGTCGATGACCACGATTTCCATATCATCGAGAAACGCTTCGCGGCGCTCGATGAGGTCAATAAGGCGGCCCGGAGTAGCAATGACGATTTCCACGCCCCTGCGGAGCTTGTCGATCTGCTTCTGCATCGAGACACCGCCATATACCGCCACGGTGGAGATGCCGCGGATCCGAACCAGTGGCTGCAGCACTTCTGTGACTTGATTGGCGAGTTCGCGCGTCGGTACCAATACCAAGCCATTCGGCCGCTGCGGGCGGGCTTCTCCAAGCTGTTGGATCATGGGGAGGCCGAACGCCAGCGTCTTCCCGGAACCGGTCTGCGCCTTTCCAGTTACATCGGATCCGGCCAAACCGTCCGGGATCGCCACGATCTGGATTCGGAAAGGGTTGATGATTCCGTCTTTGGCCAGTGCGTCTGCGAGGTCTTGGTCTATCCCGAGATCCGAGAAAGTTGTTTCAGTTGTTCTGTCCAGCATGAATCTTCTTCGGCGACATATGGGTGGGCGGCGGCGAGTCGAGGTTGATGTCGAGATTCTGGCCAGCGCGGCTGCGAGGCAGCTGTGGGCAACGATAGCCGCTATTGGGCCGCCATAGGTTGCGGGCCGCCTTGCGATGGCCAATTGGCGACGGAATCCGCCGAACATCGTCCACCAGATTCGCCCAGTTGGGAACTATCGTCGCCGGCAGGCCGTCTTAGGAGCAATGACGAGGCGACCCCGACAATGTATGCGGCATCGATGGTCGCTTGTGGCAACGGCGGTAGCGCTGGCGGTCAGTGCATGCACGAGCGGGGTTGGTTCAACAACGACGGTCAGTGCGTCCTCTTCGGCGCCGACCGCCATACCGGGGACGACGGGAACGACCACCGTAGTTCTCGGTTCGACGACTACCGCAAACACCGTTGCCCCAACCGTGCCCGTTCCAGTCTTTGTCGGGCCCGATGGTTTCAACGACCACTCGGTGCCGGTAATCGCATCGACACCTGAGTTCTTTGCACTGGCGCGAAATGGGGTTTCTGGCCAGTCCGTCGTGAAGTTCACCATCGCCAACATGCTGGCGGGACCCGAGATCCGGTGGTTGGACAGCGGCTTCTACTCGCTCCATGACGAATGGTATTGGTTCCGCCTGCTCAACGGAGCTGCCGTGCCGGGCACTGCCAACCTTCCCAGTCAGGGACTGCGGTTCAACTCAATTGCCGAGGTCTATTCCTGGGCGCAATCCCTGTCACCTACCGGTTTGCCGTACGACCTGCAATGGGTGGGGAGCCAGAGTGTTGGGACCCGGCTCTACTCGGACCACTTCTATGACCTTGCTCTGAACGTCGACCCGCGCGTCTACGGGCTTGGATCCGTCGTTCACTTCCCAACTTCCGCCGGCGGCGGTGAGCGATGGGTCATCGAATTGGAATTCCAAGACGATGCTCCGCCTTCTCAGATTGCCCTGTTCTTCGAGCTGCTCGCGCCCTCTCTGCCCGGCGAGATTGGAGACAGTTTGGAGTGGGTGATTCGCTCTCCCGAACAGGAGCAGGTGGCCCGGGAGATGGCCGCCGGCTCGCTTCCATATCACGACCGCGTGGTCCGTTTCTCCGAGTTGGTCGCACCGGGGCAGGTTGCGGTCTACAACGAAGGGATCGCGGCCGGCCGGCTGCTGTTGATTGGTGAGGGTGGCCGAGAGCTCAGCGATGCTCGAGATAACGACATCCTGCTCGTTGAGAACATACCGGACTGGCTGCCGCCGGGCCGGGCGCTCATTTCGTCCTCACCGCAAACACCGCTCGCTCACGTCAACTTGCTTGCTCGCAATCGCGGGATCCCCAATGCATCGCAGAGTGGCATTCTTGGCGATGCTGGAATCCGGCAGGCGGCACGAGTTCGTGCCCCGGCGATCGTCAGAGCGACAGCGCCCGGAGAGCTCGAAGTCGTCTTGATCACCGAAGAGGAGTACTCGTTGTGGCAGTCACGCAATTCTGTGGCGCCGATCTCCGCGCCGAGTGTCGACATCGCCGGGCTGCCGAATGTGATCGATCTGAGTTCGATCGCTCCTCCGGCTACGGACGCCGACATCGCCCGATATCGGGCCGTGATTGGGGGCAAAGCGGCCGGGTTCTTCAACCTGTTCGCCGCGAGCCCGGAGCATCTACCCCCCAACCCACTGGCAATCACCGTCAAGCCCTATCAAGAGCACTTGGCCCTTGTCGAAACCGAGTTGGATGCAATGTTGCGCAACACCAGTTTCGGCAGCTCGGCCCGCACCCGCTATCTGATGCTTGAAGGAGCCGACGCATACCTTTCCTTCTACGCGGATGACGATGATCGTGAATTCGCCGAAACCTTTGCTGCGAGCAATCCGGCAGGGTCCCCGGTCGGAGACATTCTGCGTGCAGGCGGGTTTGGTTCGTACATGCGAGACCTTCCCCTCGACACGTCCAATCTGCGCGTCATTACGTCCGCGCTCGAGGCGACCTACAGCGAATATGCCCTGAGTCAGGGTCTGCGTTTTCGGTCATCGAGCACGGTCGAGGACGTTGAAGGTTTCAATGGGGCGGGGCTATACGACTCCAACACCGGGTTCCTCAGGCCTGATGTTCAGCTCGACGGTGGCGATCACAAGAAGTCGATCGAATGGGCGCTCAAGAAGACCTGGGCGTCCTACTGGGGGTTCGAGGCGTTCGAGGAGCGCCGCAGAGAGAGGGTCGACCATCGCAGTGGGGCGATGGCGGTATTGGTCCACGCTGCGTTCGGAGATTCGCTTGAACAGGCCAACGCTGTCTTCACGCTCACGTTGCTCCCATCGTCGGCCGCGGACGCCGTCATCGTGGCAATCAACGCCCAAGACGGAGCAGTATCGGTCGCTAATCCGGATCCGGCGCTCGGAGCTCTCCCGGAAATCACCATCGTTCGCCGCGCTTGGCTCGACGCGCCAATGCGCATCGAGCGAACTGCCGAATCCAGCTTGGTCCCGTCCGGAGAGGAGATCCTCACTGACGCCCAATTGCGCACGATCCTCGAACAAGCACAGTCGGTGGCGGTGTTGTGGCGTACGCGAATAAACGCCACGCTGCCCGTGGCGCAGCGAATCGAGACCCTGACCCTCGACTTCGAACTCAAAGAGATGGCTGTCGGCTGGCCGATACATCTCGGTCAATTCCCGAAGCGTCCTGGCAGCCTTGTTATCAAACAGGCCCGATCGCTCGAGCCGGGCCTACGCGGAATCCCGGACGATGTTGCCGCCCTGCCGATTCCCCGAGACGTCCTGAGTCGCTCGCGGCTGGTCGAGCAGATTCTGTGCACGAGCGATGGCCTGCGGTCGGTGGCGATCCATGTTCTCACCGACCCGCTGCTTGGCCCCGACGTCGGATTCGCCGAATCGCCGTTCGTAGTCAGTGAGACGGGCGCCATGCCCAAGGACCTGTCGGGCTGTGACCGGCAGATCCTCCACAGTACGCCGGATCAGTTCCTGATCGAATTGCTCCAACGCGGAGTGATACTCAACCTCTCGCCGTAGCGAGTCGGATTCGCCTGGTCTCGATCGCGGCGTTGAATTCAGCTCCCAGGAGGACGATTAGCCCGGAGATGAAGAACCAGACGAGGAGGACAACTACTCCGGCGAGAGCGCCGTAGGTCGCGCCGAAGTTGAAGGCAGTGACCCCGGCCGAGAATCCGGCGGTGGCTGCCAGCCAGACAACCGCAGCTGCGAAGGCGCCCTGCCAAATGGGATGGTTGCGCCCCGGCGCATCCGACGGCGCAATTCGATAGAGGGCAGCAAGCCCTGTCACAACGAGAACGATCAGGGCCGGCCACCGCACGATGTCGGTCAGGGAACTGTCGACCACCTGCGGCAGAATCGCCACGCCGGCCACGACCGAGACGACACCGACGATCATGCCGATCGTGAGCAGTAGGGCCAGTCCGCGCACGACCAGATAGCTGCGGGTCTCCCGTTCACCGTACGCCAGGTTCACCCCGGTGATCAGCACCTTGGTACCGGCCGATGCGGACCAGAGGGCGACGATGACACCGATGGCAGTCGCAATCCCGAGACCTGCCTCGGAGCCGGTCACGATCTTGCCAAGTTCGGTTTCTATCAGCATCGCCGTCGCGTCTGGGAGGCGTTCTGCGAGCGTCGTGATGAGACTGGTGAGGTCTTCCGTGTCTGCCACAAGGCCATAGATTGAAATCCCGGCGATCGCGGCCGGGAACATGGCCAACAGTGCGTAATAGGCCAGGCTGCCGGCGATGACGGTTGTGGTGTGCGTCTTGAGCCGGGCAACCAGTACCCGCACCATCGCCATTGTTGTCTGCCAACGGGCCCAGGACGGATCGTCGCCCGGAACATCCGGCTGGCGAGCCATGGGCACGATGGGCGAAGCCATGATCAGCTCTTCGCCGGTGTCGACGATCGCGGCCGGGGGCTCGGCCGTCGACTGGCCGCGCGAGGTCACCGCCCGGGCGGCGACGCCCACAGCGAGACCGCCGAGTACCCATGAGAGGAACCGTCGCAGTTGGCTCACGATTGGCTAGTTGATCGAGCCGGCAAGGTCGATGCCAAACAGTGCGTCTGCCTTGGCAACGGCCGCGGGCAGTAGCCCGGCCGTTTGCGGAAGGAGCTGCTCGGCATAGAACTTGGCGGTGGTGATCTTGTCGGCCATCCACGTGTCATCGGCAGCCAGGGGAGCTGCCACAAGCGCATGTTTGGCCAAGTAGTAGCCACATGAGACCAGTCCGAACATTCGGCAATAGGGCGTTGCCCCGGCCAGAGCGTCGTTGGGATTGTCTCGGGACAGGAGTTGTTCGGTGGCGTCACGCAGTTGACTCGTTGCAGTTGCCAGGCTCGCCGCCATTGCCGCAAAGCCGGCGGCTTCGAGTTCCGGAGCGATGGCTTCGATCTCCTCGAGGTACTCCCGTACTGCGTCACCACCTCGCATTGGTAGCTTGCGCATCACGAGGTCCATCGCCTGGATGCCGTTGGTTCCCTCGTAGATCGGGGTAATCCGGGCGTCTCGGAAGTGTTGCGCCGAGCCGGTTTCCTCGATATATCCCATGCCTCCATGGACTTGGACACCCAGCGACGTCAGCTCGACGCCGAGGTCCGTGGCGAAGGCCTTTCCAACCGGTGTCAGTAGACCGGCCCTTTCCTCGGCCGCCGCCCGAGAAGCCTCATCCGCGGCATAGCGGGCACGGTCGATCGCAGCGGCGTTGTCGAAGAGAAGTGCTCTCGAGCCTTCGATGAAGGCTCGCATCGTCATCAGCATCCGGCGGATATCGGGGTGCTCGATGATTGCGGAGCTTTCGGTCTTCGGCGCTCCGACAGCACGGCCTTGAAGCCGTGTCGTGGCGAATTCGACGGCTTGCTGATAGGAGCGCTCGGCCAGACCCATGCCTTCGAGACCAACATGGAGGCGAGCGTCGTTCATCATTGTGAACATGTACCGCATACCCTGATTCTCTTCGCCGAGCAGCCAGCCCTGTGCATCCTCGAATGCCAGCACACAGGTAGGGCTGCCGTTGATCCCAAGCTTGTGTTCGATTGAGACGCAGCTCAGTGAATTGGCCTCGCCGACCCCACCATTGTCATCGGGTATGAACTTGGGAACGATGAAGAGGCTGATGCCCTTGGTCCCGGGAGGGGCGTCGGGGGTTCGCGCCAGGACCAGGTGCACGATGTTGTCAGCCATGTCGTGCTCGCCCCAGGTGATGAAGATCTTGCTGCCTGTGATTGCCCAGCTGCCGTCATCGTTTGGGGCGGCCTTGGCTCGGAGTGCGCCAACGTCAGATCCGGCCTCGGGTTCCGTGAGCACCATGGTGCCGGTCCATTCTCCGGTGATGAGCTTCTCGAGATAGTGCGCCTTTTGCTCTTCGCTGCCGTGCACGTCCAGGGCGAGGACAGCGCTGGAAGTGAGCATCGGGCACAGCGAAAACGCCATGTTGGCCGACGTCATCATCTCCAAGACTGCGAGGCCGACGGCGCCCGGGAATCCGTACCCGCCGTACTCCATAGGCGCCTTCACGGACCCCCATCCGGCAGCGACGTACTGTTGGTAAGCCTTTTTGAACGAATCCGGAGCCGACACCGAACCGTCGTCGTTGCGGACTGATCCGATTACGTCTCCGTCACGATTGGTTGGCGCCACAACCTCCGAAAAGAAACGGGCAGCTTCATCGAGGGCGCTAAAAGCGGTGTCAGGGTCGACGTGCTCAAACGCGGGAAGGGAAACAAGTTCATCGAGGCCACAGGTGTGCTCGAGAACAAACTTCATGTCACGCAGCGGGGGGCTGTAGGAACTCATATCAACAGAATACTCGGCCCGAGTTCGCTCTCCTCTCCCCCCAGCTGTGACCCGCCCAAAGCGGCGTGTCACGGAGAGAGAGACACCGTTTACGCCGCCACGCTCCGCTTTGTAAGACCGGCTCGGGTTCACGGGCGACGACGCACCAATGTGATCGCACAGTCACCTCGCGGCCTCAGTGCAGCGCACAGTCACCACGCTTGACGGGTGCAGCGGACAGGCGTGGCGCCACACGGGACGAGAGATTCCAACTAACTTTGGGTGTCGATTTGGTGGTTTGCGTTCGTCGTTTGTGTAAGGCGGCGGGACTGAGCCGCGTGAGTGAGGAGTCGCAACCAATGAAGTACGCCCTATTGATATACGGAGACGAGTCGATGCAGGCCGACGCCACCTCGGAGCAGCAGATGCAGGTCATGGCCGAATACGGGGCATTCACCGAGTCGATCAATGAAGCCGGTGTGAATCTCGGAGGCGAGGCTCTTGACAGCACCGGAACCGCGACGACGGTGCGAGTGCGTGACGGCGAGACGATGACCACCGACGGCCCGTTCGCTGAGACCCGAGAACAGCTTGGAGGTTTCTACCTAATCGACGTACCAGATCTCGACGAGGCGATTGCCGTGGCGTCTCGGCTGCCCGGGTCCAAGTACGGCTCTGTGGAAGTACGCCCCGTATGGGATTGGGAGAACAACCATCCAGCTTGAGCGACCATGCTCGAGCCCTCGACCAGGTCTTTCGTGAGGAGTACGGGCGTGTCGTTTCGACACTGATTCGACACGTCGGTGACTTCGAGCTTGCCGAGGACGCAGTCCAAGAGGCGATGGCGGCTGCAATGGTCGCCTGGTCCTCGGGAGTGCCGCGCAATCCGGCAGCGTGGCTGACAACGACCGCCCGCCGTAAGGCGATCGACCGGCTGCGTCGAGCTCAGACGTTTGCTCGCAAACAGAAGGAGCTCGAGTATCTCGCCAAGCTGGAACAGGTTGAAGAGGACAAGGAGGAGAACGTGGACTCCCTTGTGCAAGACGACCGGCTCCGGCTGATGTTCACGTGCTGCCATCCAGCGCTGAACCAGGAGGCCCAGGTGGCCCTCACTCTCAAGACGCTCGGTGGTTTGAGCACTGTCGAAATCGCCAACGCGTTCCTAGCCGCTGAGACAACGATGGCGCAGCGGTTGGTGAGAGCCAAGCGCAAGATCAAGCAGGCCGCCATCCCGTATCGGGTGCCTCCGGACCATCAACTGCCGGACCGGCTGAGCTCGGTCCTCGCCGTCCTCTACTTGGTCTTCAGCGAGGGCTATTCAGCCAGCGAGGGTGACGAGTTGATTCGCCACGAGCTGTGCGATGAGGCGATTCGCCTCGGGCGGACCCTGGCTGAGCTGATGCCGGACGAGCCGGAGGCCCTCGGGTTGCTGGCGCTCATGATGTTGCAGCACTCTCGAGCGACCGCTCGTACCAGCGATGGCGAGTTGGTCCTTCTCGAGGATCAGGATCGCAGCGCGTGGGATCGGGCTGCTATCGAGTCCGGCGTCGAGCTCCTGGACCGAGCGCTGCGGCGCCATCAGGTTGGTCCCTATCAATTGCAGGCAGCGATAGCCGCGGTCCACACTGAAGCTGCGAACGCGGCCGAAACTGACTGGAAGCAGATTCGGCTTCTCTATTCGAAGTTGGCCGAAGTCGCTCCGTCGCCCGTGGTGGTTCTGAACTCTGCGGTCGCGGTCGCGATGGAAGATGGCCCTGGCGCCGGCTTGGACATGATCGAACGACTTGCAGGTGATCTGGACGGCTACTACCTGTTCCACTCGGCGCGAGCCGACCTACTGCGACGCCTCGGGCGCGTTGCTGAGAGCCGGGCCGCCTACAGCCGGGCCCTCGAGCTGGCGGAGAACAGCACTGAGAAACGATTCCTGGTTCGGCGGATCCAGGAGCTTGGCTGAGCGGTGTTGGCCTAGTCGCCTAGGAATATCCCGCCGATGACGGCGTTGGCGCCCGCCGTCTTGGTAGCGGTGATCAAAACCGTTCCCCCCGCCGGTACGTCAATCGAGAAGTGAGACCACGCCCCATCTGCGAAGCTCTCGGTCAGGTTGACCGTTTGGGGTCCGTTGCCGTCGTCGACTGTGATGCTTTGTCGTCGTCCATTGTCATCCCAATCGAGTGAATACAGATGGATCGTGCCTGTGTAATCAGACGCGAACGTGAGCTCGATCTCCACCTTGGTCTTCTGGTAGTACGTAGCCGCCCGGCGCTCCGAATCGTCCGGCGATGTGAGGGCCCGGTCGTCCGCGGTCGACGATGACCACCTGTATCGGCGCCCCTTCACTAACGCAATGGCCGGGAAATCGGGTGAGACGAGATCAGTGCGTCGGTTCCATGCGGCCAGCACGTAGCCGTCTGCTCCGTAGGTCCCAACCCAATCACCGAGGCCGGGTGGTGGCGGTGGTGGTGGCGGTGACGGGATGTCGTTGCCGAGGAAGATGCCGGAGAGCACCGCGTTGGCGCCTCCCGTCCTGGTCACG
>JAAELU010000396.1 GCA_024226255.1 bacterium
AGCCCGACCGCTTGACGACGACGCTCAACCTCAGACCCGAACTCCAACACCAACCTCCCAAATCGCTGGGAGGATTCTCCAATGTGTTACCGATGTGGTGAGGGAAATGTGTTACCGATGTGGTGAGGGCTCCCCGATACCTGATACGCCGAAGAGCCCCGGCTACAACAGCACAGTTCTCCTCAGACCCCCGCTCTGCGACGCCCCCGGAGGTGTTCATCCCTCGTGACGAACCGCTTCGCCGGTCTGCACATCCCAGAGCCCGCGATAGATACCGCCCAGGGTCACGAGTTCGTCGTGGGTGCCGGTCTCGGCGACTTGACCGTCTGACAGTACGTAGATCTGATCAGCATGGCGGATCGTCGAGAGACGATGGGCGATCACGACCGTAGTCCTGCCGACCGCCACCTTCTCCAGCGATCGCTGGATGGCCGCTTCGGTCTCATTGTCCACCGCCGAGGTCGCTTCGTCGAGGACGAGGATGGGGGGATCGACGAGGACTGCACGGGCGATCGAGATCCGTTGTCGTTGGCCGCCCGATAGTTTCTGACCGCGCTCACCGACCGTGGTCTCATACCCAGACGGCAGCGCCATGATGAAATCGTGAGCCTCAGCGACTTCGGCCGCCTCGCGGATCTCGGCCATCGTGGCATGGGGTTTGCCGTAGGCGATATTCTTGGCGACAGAACCGTGGAATAGGAATACGTCCTGACTCACCAATCCAAATGCGCCCCGCAATTCGCGCAGCGCCAACTCGGCGATGTCTACTCCATCTAGCGTGACAGCGCCCTCGTCGACGTCGTAGAACCTCAAGAGCAACTTGATGACGGTCGTCTTGCCTGATCCAGTTGCGCCGACGAAGGCAGTTGTCTTTCCGTCGGGCATCCTGATCGTGACGTCGTGCAGCACTGGGAAACCCGACTCATATGCGAATTCCACGCCGGTGAGAGCCAGTTCTCCTTGCACTTCCCCGAGCACGGTGGCTCCGTCGGTGATCTGCGGTTCGGTGTCGAGGACGTCGAGAATCCGGTTCGTCGACGCCATGGCCCGCTGGTAGAGATCGAAAGTCTGTCCCAGCCGCGTGAGCGGCCACAGCAGCCGTTGCGTGAGAAATACCATCACCGAGTAGGCCCCAACTTCCATGCCTCCCTCGAGGGTGCGGAATCCGCCAAAGACCAGTGTCGCCGTGAAGCCAACGAGGATGACGATGCGGATCATCGGCGAGAAGGCTGAGCTCAACCTGATGGCGCCCCGGTTGGCTACCCGGTAGTCCTCGGACGCTTCGGTCACCCGGTCGACTTCGCCGGCCTCGGCGGCGAACGCCTTGATGGTGGCCATTCCGCCGAGGTTGTTCGAGAGCAATCCACTAACGGCTCCGGCCTGGTTGCGGACCCTGGCGTAATGTGGCTCCAGGCTCTTTTGGAACCGGAAAGAGCCCCAAAGAATCACCGGAATCGGCAAAAAGGCCAGCCAAGCGATGCCGGGTGCGATGGTGAAGAAGATGGCACCGATCAGGATGACCGTAGTTGTCACCTGGATGATGTCGCTGGCACCTTGGTCCATGAACCGCTCCAACTGGTTTACGTCGTCATTGAGGACGGCAAGCAGGTCGCCTGAGGACTTGTCTTCGAAGTAGCGCATCTCCAGCTCCTGGAGGTGGCCGTAGGTATCGATACGAAGTTGGTGTTGGATCGATTGCGCCAAGTTGCGCCACTCGATCCCAAGCAGATACTCGAATAGCGACTCGAGCGCCCAAATCGCAAAAGTGATCCCGGCGAGCAGGATGATCTGTGACCGCGGCGTGGTGACGCCAAAACGGCTGAGGACTGAGCTCTCCTCACGGACGACGACATCGACAGCTGCGCCGATCAAGATGGGCGGAGCGATGTCCATCGCCTTGTTGAGGAATGACCAGCTCGCCGCCAGGATGATGCGGCGGCGATGGCCGGTGGCATATCGCCACAGTCGTTTCAGTGCCGGGGTGTCGTCCATGTCCGACGCAGGCTAGGCGGAGCAAGCCGTTTGTCAGCCGGGACAGGCCTCAGGGCGCGACGCCGACGACGAATACGATTACCCGTCCGGGCTTGACCGTTTCTCCCGGCCCCGGCCGAATGGTGATGATGCGACCGATGTTGTCCTCGTCGACGCGTTCTACGATTCGGTACGTTACGTTGAGGCCGGTGCGGCTGTTGAACCTCTCGATGCGGTTCTCGATAGATGAGGCGGGCGCGCCAATCCAATGAGCCGGAATCGTGGCGGCTTCACCGGTCGATACCCGCACCGTTACGGAGGCGCCCTGCCGGATCTCAGTACCCGGGCTGGGGCTTTGGCTGAGAATGGTCCCGACGGGAGAGTCTGACGAGACTTCGATGATCGACGGGTTGAGCCCGGCGTGAAGGATGGCCCTCCTTGCCTCCGCTTCGGTCATTCCAGTTACATCCGGGACCTCGGTGATCGGGACCTTGTAGTAGTTACCGACACCGTCAGGATCTGGCGGGAAGTCGACAATCGGAAGATCCTGAGTCGCATACAGCATGAACTGTTTCCAAATCGGCGCTGCCAAGGTTCCACCGAACGCCCTCTGGTAGGACTGAGTTCGCTGATTGAGGTCGTCCCAGACCTTGAAGTTGACCATCTCGACCTGAGCGTCGGCATGGCCCACCCAGACGGCCGTGGTGTACTGCGGGATGTAGCCCATGAACCAGACATCACGGAAGTTCTGGGCAGTGCCCGTTTTGCCGGCCTGGGGCCGTCCGATGTTGGCCCGGGTGGCGGTTCCCTGGCTGACGACCTTCTCCATTGTTTTGACCACTGCCGCCGTGAGCGCCTCGTCGAGCACCCTGGTGCGCTCCACTTCGTGCTGGTAGACGACGTTGCCGGCTGCGTCTTCGATCTTTTCGATGAGGTAGGACTCGACCCGCTCGCCGTAATTGGCCAGAGTTGAGTAGGCAGACGCCATCTCGAGGGGGCTGACGCTCTGCGTGCCGAGGGCGATCGAAGGAACGGCGTTCAGCGGAGATTCGATGCCCATCCGGTGGGCGGTGTCTGCGATGTTCTCGGGGCCGACGGCCACCGACACCTGGGCGTAGACCGTGTTGGTGGAGAAGTAGGTGGCTTGTTCGAGTGTGCGTAGGCCGGATCCCCCGGAACCGGCATTGCGGACTGTCCAGATATTGCCCTGCGGACTGCACGGGACGCCGCAGTCGATCTTCTGCGGGCTGGTCTGGTCGAAGTAGCTGGCCAAGGTGATTTGGAGGCCTGACTTGCTGCCTCGTTCGAGGGCGGTGACCAAAGCGAACGGTTTGAAGCTGGAGCCCGCTTGGCGTCTTCCCTTGGTGGCCAGGTCGTACGGCCGCTGGCCCGCCTCGATGTCGTTGCCGAAATCGAGACCGCTCGACATGACACGAACGGCTCCGGTGCCGTTCTCGACCATCGCAATGGCGCCGGTGGGGCCGTCGAGATCTTGGAACCATGCCCGCAAGATCCGGTTGGCTTCGGTCTGCAACTCATGGTTGACGGTGACAGTCACCTTGAGCCCGCCGCCGCCTGCGCAGTTGGTGTCGTCGGCCGGACACCCGAATAGAGCACGTTTTCGCTGTGTGTAAGTGTCGCCGAGGCCGTATGCCGGGCTCGAGAGGATCTCTTCGCGAGCCGCGATGATTACTTCCGGAGATAGCTGGTCGAACTCCTCGTGTTCAACGGGTGCCAGCGGCTCAGCCATGGCAGCAACAGCTTCGCGAGATGTGATGAACCCGTTGACTTCCATTTGCCGAATGGCGGCGTTCCGGGCTCGGATCACGGTCTCGGGCCGGGTCCTCAGGTTGTACAGGGACGGATTGCGCAAGGGGGTAGCCATAGCGGTCGCCTCGGCAATCGTGACGTCCTTCAGATCCTTCCCCCAGTACTCCTGAGCTGCCGCTTGGATTCCGTAGGCGTTCTGGCCGAAGAACATGGAGTTCAGGTAGAACTCGAGGATCTGATCCTTGGTGTACCGGTTCTCGAGTTCGGCGGCAATTACTGCCTCGCAGATCTTGCGTTCAAGGGTCTGCTCGGAGGACAGGAAGTTCTGTTTGACGACCTGTTGAGTGATCGTGGAGCCACCCTGGAGATTTCCGCCTTGATAGATTTCGATGGCGGCTCTGGCGATTGCGGTGTAGTCGATGCCGTCGTGTTCATAGAATTCCGCATCCTCGGCGGCGAGGATGGCGTTGATCACCGTCTCCGGGATGTCATCGAGGCTGATGGGTTGGCTGTTGCGCTCGCTGAGTTTTCCGAGCAACACACCGTCTTCGGTATAGAGCTCGGAGAGACTGCCGACGGCGGGAAACTCGAGGACAAACTGGTCTGGATCGCAGAGCCAGCGCTCTTCGAGGTCTTCGATGGTGCCAAAGGCGGCGTCCGCCTCCAGAAAGGTGAACAGGCCGAACAAGGACGCGCCGAGCAGAGCTACCACCGCGATGAAGGCCAGCGAGGTCAGTCGCCGACCGCGGCGCTCTTTCCGTTCCGCAAGATGTATGTTTTTGTCCATAGGGAAAAGGTTCGATACCCGTTACAGAGACGTCATGGAAGTCAGAATGGTTCCTGATTTAGCATTTGGTGGGCGCTAGTCGAAGATGATCGTGAACCGTGGCTCATGATAGGTAGCGCGAGGATTATCGCAGCGGATTCCATCTAGTAGCCCTGGTCAAACAGAGGGAGCGGCAATTGGGGCAAAAACCTGAAGACGACAAGGTGTCCGGAGCGAGTGTCGCCGGGCCTGATGACCTGGCGGGTTGGGACCCGGCGAGTCAGCTAGGTCACCCGGGTGACTATCCCTACACGCGGGGTCCATATGAGTCTATGTACCAGGGCCGGCAATGGACGATGCGCCAATATGCCGGGTTCGGAACCGCCGCTCAAACCAACGCCCGCTTCCGGTCCCTGCTGGACGCCGGCCAGACGGGGCTGTCTGTTGCCTTTGATCTGCCGACGCAGATGGGCCTCGACTCCGATGACCCGCTGGCTGTGGGTGAAGTCGGCAAAGTGGGGGTTGCCATTGACTCCATCGACGACATGCGAATCCTCTTCAACGGAATCCCGCTTGGTGAAGTCACCACCTCGATGACTATCAATTCCACCGCTCCCATCCTGCTGCTGCTGTATCAATTGGTGGCTGAGGAGCAAGGGGCCCCTCCCGGCGGCATCCGTGGAACCACCCAGAACGACATTCTCAAGGAGTACATCGCTCGGGGCACCTACATCTATCCCGTGGCGCCGTCGATGCGTCTGGCAACCGATCTGATTGCGTATGCAGCCGAGGAGTTGCCCAACTGGAACACGGTTTCCATCTCCGGATATCACATTCGAGAGGCGGGCTCGACGGCCGCCCAAGAGATCGCGTTCACGATTGCCAATGGTCTCGCCTATGTGCGAGCCGCCGAAAAGGCGGGCCTCGACGTCGACTTGTTTGCTCCTCGATTGTCGTTCTTCTGGAACTCTCACAACGATTTTCTCGAGGAGGTTGCCAAATTCCGCGCGGCGCGGCGGCTGTGGGCTCGATTGATGCGGGACGTCATCGGTGCCGCCAATCCGGCATCGTGGAAGATGCGCTTTCATACGCAAACGGCCGGTTCGACGCTGACCGCCCAGCAGCCACACAACAATATTGTGCGGACCACTCTCCAGGCTTTGGCGGCCGTTCTCGGAGGCACCCAGTCTCTGCACACCAATTCGTTCGACGAAGCTCTCGGGCTGCCGACCGAGGAATCCGCACTTATCGCGCTGCGTACCCAGCAGATCATTGGGTCCGAGAGTGGTGTCGCCAATTCGGTCGACCCTCTTGCCGGGTCCTACTACATCGAATCGATGACGGACCGGCTCGAAGCCGAGGCCCGAGGTCTCATTGATCAGATCGATGCTCTTGGAGGGGCCGAATCTGCAATTGAGGCTGGATTCCAGCAGCGCGAAATCGAGGAAGCCGCATACGCCGCGGCGCGTGCCATTGATTCTGGCGAGTCGCGCATCGTCGGAGTGAACGCCTTCGTGTCAGAGGAGGGGAGTTCCTTCCCGGTCCTGGCCGTGGACCCCTCGCTCGAAGCGAACCAGGTTGATGAGTTGGCGCGGCGCCGCCTCGCCCGAGACAGCGACCGGGTGGACTCATTGCTGGCTGATATCGCGATGACGGCATCCGGCACTGACAACTTGCTCCACCCCATCAGGGCGGCCCTCGGGGCCGGTGCCACTGTTGGTGAGGTTTCGAGTTCGATGCGACAGGTATTCGGCCGCTACCAAGCCTGAGCTGGGGGATGCCGACACCTGTGGTGGACCGGCGTTACTCTCTCGCCTCATGGATTCCAACCAGCCGGCTCGATTTCTGGTCATCGGCGGCGGCCCCGCCGGCCACGCCGCAGCGACGACCGCAGCCATGTTCGGCGCCGACGTCACGCTGGTCGAGGATACGATCATTGGTGGGTCGGCTCATCTACTCGATTGTGTTCCGTCGAAGGCGATGGTCGCCTCCTCGGCCCGGTTGGCGAACCTTCGCGCCGCCGAGGGGGTTGGCATCGGTGGTGCCGGCGGTGGCGCCATCGATATGGACCACTTGGACGCCCATCTAGCCAGGGTCACCTCGCGGTTGGCCGCCGGTTTCACTGACATGATCGAGTCCCAAGGTGTCAATATCGTCCGGGGTCGAGGCCGGTTCGTGTCTCCCCACACGGCCGAGGTCGACACCGACGATGGGGTCGTCGAACTCGAATTCGACGAGGCCCTGGTGTCAACCGGGTCCCGACCCTGGGTGCCCGACTGGGCGGAGTTGGATGACCGAATCATCACGACGCGAGAGGCATACGACCTCCCCGAGCTACCCGAGCATCTTGTAGTCGTCGGTTCGGGCGTCACGGGCGTGGAGATGGTTCATATCTTTTCGAGCCTCGGGTCGCAGGTCACACTTCTTGTCTCGCGCCACCACGTTCTGCCGCACCGCGACACCGAGGTCGCCATGGTCCTCGAGGAAGACTTTCTGGAGCGAGGTGTGGCGCTCTTGAAAGGGAGCCGGGCCAACAGCGCAAAACGCGACGGTGACGAAGTGGTAGTCACGACCGAAGACGGTCGGGTTGTCACCGGCAGCCACTGCCTGCTGGCGGTCGGTTCGGTTCCGAACACGCAGGGCCTCGGCCTCGAGGACATCGGCGTTGAATTGTCGGGAGGGTTTGTTGAGATCGACGAGATGCAGCGCAGTTCGCTGCCGCACATCTACGCAGCCGGCGATATCTCAGGCAAAATGCCACTCTCATCGGTGGCGTCGGTGCAGGGCCGGATTGTCGGGCGGCAGGTAGTCGGTCGATCTGTCGAGCCGCTCGATTACGGCAAGGTAGCCCAGGCGATCTTCACCAAGCCGGAGATTGCCTCGGTAGGACTCGAGGAAGTCGATGCAGCGGCCGAAGGCCGCAAGGTCCGCATCACCAAGGTGCCACTGGCGGCTAATCCGAAGGCGCTCATCGTCGGTGACCCGCGGGGCTTCGTGAAGGTGATCTCAGACCCGGCCACGCGTGAGGTGCTTGGAGGGACGATCGTTGGTCGTCACGCCGCAGAGCTGATCGCCACAATCGCCCTCGCAGTCACTGCCGGCCTTCGAGTCGATCAGCTCTTTGATGCCGTCCTGGTCCACCCATCTCTGTCAGAGAGTGTCTCCGAGGCTGCTGAATAAGGGAACGGGCCTGGCACCGGAGGCGTTCCCCGGAGCTCCCGGCAACGCTTGGTGTTCGGGGGGCGGGGCCAGCCGGGGGCGGTATCACCACATACCCAAAACTGGTCATGCCAAATGGGCCGCCCAACCCTATCTCGATCCTTTGCATATGCAGACAGTGGTTGATCGAATACGTTTGGTGTCCGGTGTGGAGCAGAGGGCGTCGCGCCAAACAGGGACCAGGGGGGTTTCAATGGATCATGAAGTAGATGCTGCGACAGCAGAGTTGGGTGGCGAAGGCGCCAGCAGGCGCGAGTTCATCAAGAAGGCCGGGGTTGTGGCCGGGGCGACGGCGTGGGCAGTACCCACCATGCAGATCATCAACATGGCCGGCGCCAGTGCCCAGACCAACGGATCGGTAGTCGACCCTACGAGACCACCGTCGTCAACCACGACACGGCCACCGACCACACATCCGCCGAAGTGTGACTACTGGAAGGCGACTGCCATTTGGCACTGCGAAGAGCCCGATGGGCATCCCGGAGCGGCCAACGATGGCGACGGTAGGTGTTTGGACGGCTACTGGATGTGGGTTGACAGGTCGGGTCCGTGCATCAAGGGCTACCCGAACCGCGTACCGCCCAAGGGCGTCTACTTCGGCAGGGACTCCAACATGTATCGAGCCCATGTCGGGATCGAACTGCGCGGATGCAAATTGGTTGCGATTCAGGCACCATACGGTGATGACGGTTGCCTCGAGGGTCAGATTGTCGACGGAGGCTATGGCGCCGTCATCGGCGCTCCGGTTGCCGACGACAACGGCAACGGGCATCACGGCCTGAAGGTGATCGAAGTGCTCATCGAGTGCTGCGCGGACAACGACTACGAGGAATAAGCGGCTTTCCGCAGAAGCAAACGTGGGGCGGGCCAGACGGCCCGCCCCAATCGTTCTTCGGGCTAACTCATTAGTGACTACGACTATTGCATCATCTGGACCATTTTGTCTCGGAGCCCTGTGCAGTGAGTGGTTGGTGGACTACGTTACGTAGCACACATATGTGAATCTCGTGACCGGGTGGGCTTCCGGCACGAGGGGGAAGACCCAGGAGTAGGGGGCATCAAGCATGCATGACGAGAGCCACGAGAGTACGAGCGACAGCCGTCGCGATTTTCTGAAGAAGGCGGGCGCCGCCGCTTGGGTCGTTCCGACCCTGCAGGTTGTCAATATGGCATCGGCCGGGGCACAGACCACCGGTTCGATGGTGACGACCACCCCACCGCCTTCGACCACGTCTACAACGTCGACCACATCGACCACATCGACCACGTCGACTACGACGACCACCACGACCGAACCGCCAGACGAGTGCAAGGAGTACTTCCTCTGCCGAATCAAGGCGGATTGGGAAGGCGACGGTTGGGACTGGGATTCGGGCGTTGGCGCCAACGATTGCATTCAAGACGGCGACTGGCGCCGCTGCGATGGAAAAGAAATGGGTGCTTCGATCTCGGGCGACGATAAGTCAGCTTCGGTCACCGTGCCCAAGGGCTGCGAGATCGTGCGGGCGGCTCACAAAGCCGGCCAGGCGTGCCTGCCGGCATCGATCTCCAACGGTGGTCGCACAGCAACCTTCACGGCGAACCCGAAGGACATCTCGCATGTCGAGCTCGTCGTCAAGTGCTGCGCCGACGATCTGGTTAATTAGCCGTCCAACTAGGGACAGTCGACTGGCGGGGCGCTCCGAATGGGGCGCCCCGCTTCTGTTGCCCTCCTGTTGTCCGGACCTGCCGGATGCTCCCTTCGTAGCCGACATTTGATCATTGGTTGCCATGAATTGGGCCACCTGTGAGCGCAGAACCTGCAGCGGCAGCAGTCGGGCTACTACCTTGAGTAGCACACAAGCGTGTGATTTGGTGCCTGGGTGGGTCGCGGGCGCTCGAATCGGGAACCTATAGGAGCAGGGGCACCATTCATGAGCAATGAGCATGGGATCAGCGACGGCAGCCGGCGCGAGTTCTTGAAGAAGGCAGGGGCAGTTGCCTGGGTGGTGCCGACCCTCCAGGTGGTCAACATGGCCGCAGCCGGGGCGCAGACCACGGGTTCGATGGTCACCACCACACCGCCGCCGTCAACCACGGAAGCAACGACCACGACCACCACCACAACCACTACCACGACTACGACTGAGGCCCCGGGTCAGTGTGAGCGGTACCAGGTGTGTCGCATCAAGGCCGACTGGACGGGCGGCGGCTGGGTTTGGGACTCGGGTGTTGGTGCCAACGATTGTATTCAGAACGGCGACTGGGAACGCTGCACCGGGACTGAGATCGGTGCCCAAATCTCAGGCGACGACCGTCAGGTGACGGTGACGGTGCTCGCCGGGTGCGACATCATGCAAGCCGCTCACAAAGCCGGCCAAGCGTGCCTGTCGGGCTCGATCTCGGCCGACTTGCGGAGCGCCACCTTCACAGCCAACCCGCAGGACATATCGCACGTCGAGCTTGTGGTGCGCTGCTGCATAGACGACTTCTAGAGAGGACCGCGGCTAGCCGTTGGTTGGGCGTTTCGCGGCGTTTTGGGTGCTTGGCATCAAGTAGCCAGTATCGAGTATCAAGTTCTTTCCGGAGTGCGGCTGTCGCTGTACGTGATACTTGATACCAAGTATGTCGCCGCGGTGAGGGACCTTCCGGACCGAGGGTGACCCAGGTCCTCCTAGATCAAACCCGCCTCAGCCAGGTTGGCGATGATCGCGGCAACGTCCGGAGCGACCTGGGCAGGTTCAGCTTCGTACCGGGCGGCCAGGGTTTCGGCGATGATCGTGGCGGTACGAGTGCCGTCGGCGAGCTCCCATACCTCTCGTGCAGTTCGGTTGAGCGTGTAGTAGCTCTCCGAATCGGGATCGAAGACGATGAGGTCGTCGTCGACCGCCTGCTCCATTACGCCGGCCGCGTGGGGGCCGATGAAGGTTGTGGAATCTGTCACGGGCGGATTGTATTCACACTGACGCCGGTATTCACACGAATCGCCGGTGTCGGACCACTGACTAGTCACCTAGACTTCTGTCTGCTGGGCATTGCCTGTAGGTGTTCGGGCTGGCAGAATCGGGACTACAGGCTCGACGGCAGTCGCGTCGAGAGCAGACGGGCTTGGGGGCACGGGTGCGATTAGTTGAAGACGGCCGCGCTACCGGCCGGGCGCAGGCAAATCCATTTGTTTCGGATCCGGTCGAACGTGTCCAAGTTGCCGTGGCCGATGACCACATCTTGATTGGCAGGCTTGTTGTCGGCCTCATACAGCGCGCCGGGTACACGGCGGAACTCGCCTGCGGCGACTCCCTCGAAGAGTCCTGGAACGCCATCGAAAGACTCGCGCCGGAGTTCCTTCTTCTCGACTTCGACCTGGGCCCCGCCCAATCCTCGTTGGAGCTGCTGCGCCGGGCGGTCGCCGCGGGTGTTGTCGTGGCTGGATTTACCGGGTCCGACGACCTGCTCGAGCACGCTGTCTATTTGGAGGCCGGCGCCACCGCAGTGATCTCCAAAGGATGCGGACCTTCCGATCTGGTGGCCGTTGTCGAGTTGGCTCTGAGTGGCCGGGAGTTGATGTCGCCGTCGGAGCGCCACACCGTATTGTCCCAGCTGCGAACCTTCCGGGCTGCCCACCAACGGGAGATGGCGTTGTTCGCCACGCTGACCGCCCGGGAGGAGCAGGTCCTCAAGATGCTGGCAGAGGGCCTTGGAGCCGCTGGTATTGCGGCTCAGTGCAAGGTCGCCATGGCGACAGTGCGCTCTCACATTCGGGCAGTACTGACCAAGCTTGGGGTGTCCTCGCAGCTCGAAGCAGCTGCACTGGCGCGCGACTCGTCTTGGTATGGGATCATTAGAGGGGATTCGACATCATCAATATTGATGATGTCGGATCAGAAGGAAACGGGCACAATTGCCCGGCAGGGTGGATCCAGGGGCTAGGGATCCACAAGGGGAAGGCAACCAACAGATGATCGAGAAGACGCCCGGCCGCGCTGGCCGGTCCGCTAGCCGATTCAGAGCGTTGCGCCGATCAGACGGCGAGCGCGGCGCCGCTTTGATTGAAGCAGCCATTCTCATGCCACTTGTGATCATGCTGATTTTTGGTCTGATCGCATTTGGGCGCGCATACAACGCCAAAGTGACTGCCACCCACGCGGCTCGCGAAGGTGTGCGGGTGCTCGCTGTGACTGGTGACAACACCGCCGGCGAGACAGCTGCGAGCAACGCGGCCGCCGGGCTCGACGTGTCAAATCTGACGGTGTCGTCAACCGCATGCACGCCGGGCGATCCGACGACCCTCACCGTCAACTATGTCTTCACCTATCAGATCCCGGTCTTCGGTGACAGAACCGTGAACATCAGCGAGACGGGAGTCATGCGATGCGGCGGGTAGTGACCCGAATCGGCATCTCCAAGAGCCGGTTCGCCGCTGACGAGAGCGGCGTCTCGATGGTGTTCCTGGCTGTCTCGATGGTTGTGCTCATCGGCATGGTGGCCTTCGCCGTGGATGTTGGCGCGCTTTACCAGGAACGGCGCGAGCTCCAAAGTGGCGCCGACGCAGCCGCTTTCGCTATCGCCGAGGATTGTGCTCTCAACGCGTTGCCATGCACTCAGGGACAAGCCGACTCGACAGCCGATGCCTACGCAGATGCCAATGCAGGCGACGCCGAGGCCGCGATCGATAACGTCGATCTCGATCTCGCCAACAAGATCGTCGAAGTGGATGTCAGCACCGAGACGGCCAGCGGCGGGACAATCTTCCGGCCGTTCTTTGCCAATGTTGTCGGGTTCGAGGGGACGACTGTCCACGCCGAAGCAGCAGTCCAGTGGGGTTTTGCCAGCGGTCTGGCGACTATCCCGCTGATCATCTCAAAATGTGAGTACGACCGTGAAGTTGGCGGTGAGTACGACTACAACCCGGTGACGGACCTCGGTCTGCATGGTTTGAACGAGCCCGAGGGCGCCACTCCCTGGCAGGGGGCGTCTCCGAAGCTTTTGAAGTTCCACACCGGCTCCGATCCGCAGCCGGACTGCGCCGCCCAAGCGGGTCAAGACACCGACGGCGACGGACGCCTGCCCGGTGGCTTCGGTTGGCTAGCCGATGATGACGGCCTCCTCGACTGCAAGGTTCATCTCGAAACCGGCAACATTGCTCCCGGTGATCCGGGGGCTTCGCCGACGAACGGTTGCAGTGCGGCGGAACTCAAGGCACTGATTTTCGAGAAGACGGTCAACCTGCCGTGGTTCGCAGACACCAATGACGCCGGCGGCGCTAACGCCACCTACACCATTGAAGACTTCGTCGGCTTCTACGTCACCGGGTACAACTTCGGTGGCCAGTACAAGGAGCCGGGCAGTGGTCCGTGCCACGGTTCAACCCGTTGCCTCGAGGGCTATTTCAAGTATTCACAATCCGACAGCGGCGAAATCGGTGGCAACAGTGGTGTCATCATCGTCAAATTCATCAAGTAAAAAGGAAAACAGGGGGTAGGGCCTTTGAATCGTCGAGTACTAGGGGTGGTGGCTGCCATATTGCTGGCAGCTGTCGGGACGTGGGTGCTGATTCAGTACGTTGCGAACGCCGATGAACGTGCCATCGAAGGCCAAGAAGTTGTTGAGGTGCTCGTCGTGGACGAAGCGATACCTCAGGGCACACCTGTCGTGGATGCCGCTGCGTCGATTTCGACCAAGCTGATCCCCGCCAGTGTTCGGGTACCGAGTGCGCTGGCTGATCTGAATTCGGTTCGTGGCATGGTTACCGCGACGGACTTGCTGCCCGGCGAACAGGTAGTCTCCGGTCGCTTTGTGTCTCCCGAAGAGCTATTCGAGGCAGCACGGTCGGTCGAAGTCCCGCCGGGCCTGCTCGAGCTGACTATCTCCATGACCGCAGAACGGAGCGTGGGCGGGAGCCTGCTCCCGGGCGATCTGGTCGCGGTGCTCTCGTCGTTTGATCCGTTCACGCTTGACGCCGTCGAGCCCGAAGATGAGGAAGACCTCAACAATTTCCTCAACAACGAAGGCGACGTCGAGACGATCACGCTGAAGACGCCAAACTCCACCGGTATCAGCGTCCACAAGGCCCTCGTGACGAGGGTCCAAGTCAATGCAGCACCGGTGGAAGAGGGCCTCGCCAGGGATGCCGATGTGGCTCCTACAGGAAGCCTGCTGGTCACAGTTGCAGTGGCTCCCGGCGATGCGGAGAAGATCGTCTTCACTGCCGAGTACGGAGCAATCTGGCTGGCACGTGAACAGGCCGACGGCACAGAGGAAGATCCGATTCTCATCATCACGAGAGCGAACGTGTACCGATGACCAGGATCCTCCTCGCGACGAACAGCGAGCAGTTTGAAAACAATGTCCGCGAGGCCCTGGAGTACGACGGCGCCCTGCGGTGGTGGGAGGACGATCTAGGCGCAGGAGTTGACCTCGAGAGCCTGGCCAAAGAGCTGACATCAACGGGAGCCGGCGTAATTGCCGTCGGTCCCGGGGTGCGGCCAGAGACCGCTATCGAGATCGCCGATCACATCGACAAGATCCATCCTGAGGTCAGCGTTATCGTCGTCGGTTCGCTCGGAGCCAAGATGTGGGAAAGGGCCTTGCGCGCCGGAGTGCGTGATGTGGTCTCTCACAAGGCGGACGCCGAGGAACTGCGCCAGGTGTTCTGGCGTGCGGCCGAAGCGACCATTCTCGCCAGAGCCAACCTCCTGCCGGATGCCGCCGAGAAGGCGCGCAAGGACAATCGCGGTCGCGTCGTTGCTGTGGTCGCTCCCAAGGGTGGGTCCGGCAAGACCGCACTATCGGTCAACCTGGCTGTGGCTCTCGCGCAACGCCACCCGAGCAAGACATCCATCCTCGACCTGGACCTGTTGTTCGGCGACGTGACGAATGCGCTGTTGCTGAACCCGGAGCACTCGATTGCTGACGCTCTCGATGCGCCACAGCTTGATCCAACCCTTCTCAAGGTGCTTTTGACGAGGCGCGAGCGCGATCTGTTCGTCCTCACGGCTCCCGATTCGCCGGCGCTGGGTGAGATGGTTACCAACGAGCTCGTTTCCTCGGCGATCGACGGGCTATCGGGCCAGTTCGAGTACGTGGTCGTGGACACTGCGGCCGGATTGTCCGAAGTGACACTCGCCGCCATCGACAAATCGGACGACATTGTGTTCATTTGTGACATGTCGGTATCTGCGGTGCGAGGCCTCCACAAGGTTGTTTCCGCACTGCACACACTCGATATGTTGCGCGAGAAGAAGCGCCACTTCATCTTGAATCGTGCTGACAGCAAGGTCGGCATCAGCATCTCTGATGTGGAATCTGCTGTCGGCATGGAGGTCGACGTTCGAATCCCGAGCTCGCGGCTTGTGCCCCGATCCATGAACGAAGGAACGCCGCTCATCGAGTCGGCCCCGAAGTCGCCAGTCGCTCGGGCCTTCGACGAGATAGCCGACATCTTTTCACCACGAGGTGAACCCGGCGCGACGACCAAAGCCAGGAGGTGGCGTCAATGAAGCTAAACGAGAGGCTCCGTCAAGCCGAGGCCACGACCGGTCGTACCGCCGACGATGGCAAGCCACCCAAGGATCCACTCGATTCGATTCGTGAACGCGCCCAGATTGCGCTGTTCGCCAAGGTTGGGGCGCGGCTCAACGATGCCTCGATCTCAGAAGAAGATCTCGCGGTCTTTGTCTCCGACGAGCTGCGCAAGGTTCTCGATGGCGAGACGGCTCCTCTCAGCGGCGACGAGCGCAAA
The DNA here is from genome assembly GCA_024226255.1 of bacterium. Taxonomy (GTDB): domain Bacteria; phylum Actinomycetota; class Acidimicrobiia; order Spongiisociales; family UBA5794; genus JAHEJX01. Next base: position 15,444 of record JAAELU010000396.1, read on the forward strand.
ATGTTGGCTCAACAGCTCCGCGATGACCTGCTGGGATACGGCCCGGTCCAGCCACTGCTCGACGATCCGAGCCTGACTGAGATCATGGTCAACGGTACCGACCCGATCTACATCGAGCGTGCCGGCAAGATTGTCGAGACTGATATCCGTTTCGCATCGGCCACCCACCTGCGGCGAGTGATCGATCGAATTGTGGCCCGCGTCGGGCGTCGTATCGACGAGTCCTCTCCAATGGTCGACGCCAGGTTGCCGGACGGCTCTCGAGTAAACGCGATCATCCCGCCGTTGGCAGTCGACGGCGCCGTGTTGACTATCCGGCTGTTCGCCAAGGATCCGTTCACCATGGACGACCTAGTCGGAATCGGCACGCTGTCGCGGCCCACTGCCGACTTCCTCAAGGCGTGTATCGAAGGCCGCCTCAACGTGATCGTCAGCGGCGGTACCGGTACCGGTAAGACAACGTTGCTCAACGCGCTCACGTCGTTTATTCCGGAGGACCAGCGCATCATCACGATCGAGGATGCCGTTGAGCTTCAATTGCAGCAGAAGCACACCATCCGTCTCGAAGCTCGGCCGCCCAACGTGGAAGGCCGGGGCCAAGTTTCGATTCGGGATCTGGTGCGCAACGCACTGCGTATGCGTCCCGACCGGATCATCGTTGGTGAGTCCCGCAGCGGTGAGGCTCTCGACATGTTGCAGGCGATGAACACTGGTCATGAGGGTTCCCTTTCCACAGTTCACGCCAACAGCCCCCGGGACGCCGTCGCTCGACTCGAGACAATGGTGCTCATGGCGGGCGTGGAGCTGCCCGACAAAGCGGTTCGTGAGCAGGTGGCCTCAGCGCTCCATCTGTTCGTCCATCTCACTCGCATGCCCGACGGCAGCAGGAAAGTCACCAACATCACCGAAGTCGTCGGCATGGAGGGTCCCACAGTGACACTCCAGGATGTCTATGAGTTCGACTACCGCGCTGAGGACGACGAGGGCAGGGTTGGTGCGCTCCGTCCGACCGGAATCCGTCCGCAGTTCACTGACAAGTTGGAGGCGCTCGGCCATGAGCTGCCTGCCAATCTGTTCGGTGATCCCGCCGAGCGGCGGCGTGCACTCATCAAGGCGAAGCGGTGAGGAGAGCATTTGCCCTCGGGCTTCTGGCGGTTCTGGTGGCCGCGGGGCCCGCCCGAGCCCAAGAAACCCAGCCAGAGCTGAGAATCGACTCAGTCGACCAGTCGGATTTCCCGAATGTCGTCCTCACGGTGACGGTGCCGACAGAACTGAACAGCTTGGACCTGATTCCCGAGAACTTCTTTGTGTCGGAGAATGGCCGCAGCGTCGACTTCGAGGTAGAGCAACTGCCGGCATCGGAGCTGCAGATCGCACTGTTGATCGACACTTCCGGAAGCATGGCCGGTTCACCAATCCGCGCAGCTCGTGACTCTGTCATGGGCTTCGTCGACGCGATGCCCGACGACGTCGAGATGTCCTTGCTCGGGTTCGGAGCTACATCCCGGTTGATCGTTCCATTCACGTCGGACCAGGACGCGATCCTTTCGGGTCTCAACAGCCTGAGCGCCGGTGGAGAGACCGCCCTCTATGACGGCCTCCTGCAGGCCGCCGCAAGCTTTGAGGGCACGGCCGACGGACGGCGCACCATCGTCATTCTGACCGATGGTGGTGACACGGTGAGCAACGCAACCCTCGACGAGGCCCTCGTAGAGCTCATCGGTTCCGAGGCGCGTTTGGTCATTATCGAACTGGAGTCACCCGAGAGTGACCGCAACGTTCTCCTCCGTCTCGAGGCGGCGACCGGGGGTTCACTGGTTCCTGCATCAGACCCAGAGGCTCTGAATGGCATCTATGCCGAAGCGGCATCTGACCTGATCAACCAGTACGAGCTGATGTTCGAAGCGAATGGCCAGGGACCAACGGACTTAGCTGTCGCGGTGCGGACCGAGGAGATAACGGCACACGGGAGCGTCGTGGCCCATTTCCCGATTCCAACGCCGATAGTCGAGACTCCCTCAACGACCACAACGACCGTGCCCACGACGACCGCGGCTCCCATCGTGACGGCGGCGGTCCCAGCCGAGATCAATGTTCCTTGGTACGCCACCACAACCGGCCTGATGGTCGGAGGCGCATCGATATTTGCGGCGGCGACCTTGGTGCTGCTGCTACTACTACCGACACGCAAACGTGCAGTGGCGGCATTCAACTCGCTTACCGGGATCGCCGGGAGGGCCCAGCAGGGTAGATTCAGCGAATTGACCAACAAGGCGACGCTGTTCGCCGAGGACACTCTCAAGCGCGGCAAGGGAGAGGGACGGCTCCGACTCAAGCTGGATCACGCCGGCCTGCGAATCCGTGATGGCGAGTTCCTCTTGGTGTTGTTCGCCTTCACTCTGGTGGCAACGGTCGGCGGCCTGCTCTTCTTGGGCCCACTGGTGGGAGCGGCATTCGGCGGGATTGTGATTCTCATTGCGATGGCAATCCTCAACTACTTGGGCACCCGTCGCGCCAACAAGTTCCGTATGCAGCTCCCGGATTCGCTGCAACTGATTTCCGGGAGCTTGCGAGCTGGATTCGGCCTGAACCAGGCGATCACCGCGGTCGCCGGCGAGCAGGATGCTCCTGCGAACGAGGAATTCGCTCGGGCACAGCTCGAGGTTCACTTGGGACGGGAAGTGGAGGATGCGTTGCGTTCGATGGCCGTCCGCACACAGTCGGAGGACCTGCCATGGGTTGCCGAGGCGATTCAGATCCACCGTGAGATTGGTGGCGACGTGGCCGACCTCTTGGACCAGATCGCGGCCACCGTACGTGAACGGGAGCGCGTCCGCGGCCAAATCCAGGTCCTGAGCGCCGAGGGCAAGGTATCGGGAATCGTGCTTGTCCTACTTCCGTTTGTGATCGCCTTCCTGACGTGGACGGTCGCTCCGGAATACATCGGAGAGTTGACCACCACCTCAACTGGACAGCTCATGCTGGCCGGAGGGCTCGGCTCGATGATCATCGGAATCTTCTGGATACGACGCATTGTGAGGTTGGAGTTCTAATGCCGATTTATGTCATCCTCGCGGCATTGGCGGTCGGAATCGCCCTGCCATTGGCCATCGTGAGCGTCGGCTCCGGTGAGGCCGGGGTATTTGCCCGGCGGCGGGTCAAGGGAGAGAAGAAGTCTGCCAACGCCGACAGCTTCATCCTTGAAGGATCCGCCGGAGAACGTGTTGTGGCTCCTGCACTCGGTTCCTTGTTCCGCACACTGCGCAGGCTTACCCCGGTCGGTCTGATGGAGGCGCTGGATCGTCGGATAGGCCTTGCCGGACTCTCGATTCGTGCAGAAACTGTGATCTTCATCAAGATTCTGTTGGCCGTCGGTGCAGTTCTGGCTGCTCAGCAGTTCTCGTTGGATCTGCTTCCGATGGTCCTGGTGACGATTGTTGCCTTCCTGGTTCCCGATGCTCTGATCAATTCCGTAGGTAAGGAGCGTCAAGGGCAGATTCTGCTTGCGCTGCCGTCGGTCATCGACCAGCTACGCATGAGCGTCGAAGCGGGCGTCGGGTTCGAGGCAGCGGTTGGTCGTGCGGCCAAGGCCGGAGACGGCCCTCTGGCACAGGAATTGCGGCACACGCTCCAGGAGATGCAGATCGGCGCCTCGCGCTCGGAGGCCCTGCACCACCTCGCTGATCGGAATGATGTATCTGAGCTGCGCACCTTGGTGGCGGCCGTCAGCCAGTCAGAAGACTTCGGTATTCCGGTAGCCCACGTGCTCCGAGTCCAGGCGGATGAATTGCGGGGACGCCGCAAACAGCGAGCCGAGGAACGTGCGATGAAGATCCCCGTAAAGATGGTCTTTCCGCTCGTGCTGTGCATATTCCCCGCTCTGATGCTGGTGTTATTGGGTCCGGCGACCCTGCGGATTGTGGACGCGCTGCTATGAGTAACTCAGCTATCGGTACCCCCAGCGCAGGCTCCAACCGTGAGGTCGCTCGTTCCATCAACAACATCATGGACACGGGGCTGACCGACGCTTCGCCTCACCACATCATTGCCACCGGCTATGAACCCCTCGATGGGGCACTCGACGGTGGTCTGCACACAGGCGACCTCATCCTGGTCGGGGGGCTTCCCGGGATCGGCAAGACGGTGGCGACCCTGCAGTGGGCGCGCAATATCGCGGCCGACGGGCTACCAGTGGTCTACGCGTGTTATGAGCACGATGAGGCTTCGCTATTCAGCAGGCTGCTGCTCTCCGAGGTCGGAGATCTGGCGCAGGCGAGCGGTGACTCGACTTCATCAGAGATTCGCCGTGCTGCGTTGGACGCGGGATCCAATCCGTCCGACTTCAACGACATAGTTCGCGGCAGCCTTGTGTTGCGAGCAGCCAAGGCCCGTATGCAGGCCTACGGGGATGAGCTGATGCTTTGTTCGGCTTCCCCGACGGATCTCGACATACCGGCCCTCGAGCAACTCCTGAATGAGCGCGACGGCGATACCGCCGTGCTGTTCGTCGACCATCTGCAGAAGGTCAGTTCGGTCCATGGCGACATGACCGTCGATGAGATTGCTGTGGAACTCAAGGCGCTTGCCATGCGCCATGGCATTGCGGTTGTTGGCGTCGTCGGTGCCTCGTCAGGGGCGCTTGGATTGCGGCGCCTCCGGCTGCAACATCTTCAGGAAGCCGACGGGCTCGGCTACGAGGCCGATTTGGTGATCATGCTGAACGACAAGATGACTGCTGTCTCCAAGCGACACACTGCGTTCGATTCAGTCCGAGCCGACGACTTCCGGTCATTGGTTGTCTTTTCGATTGAGAAGAACCGCAACGGGCCGGCTGGAATCGACCTCGAGTACCGCAAGGACTTCGCCCACTATCGGTTTGATCCGAGCGGATCCGTTCTCGAAGAGTCGCTCGTCGACGGAGTCCTGATTACGGAATAGCTCGCAGAGCTCGCTTCGTATCAGGTATCCCGTATCAAGTATCACGTACCGCTTTTTGTACGTGATCTGGCGCACTAGGACCTGAAGCAATCCGCAGCGAGGTAGGCGGCAAATCCCGCAGCCACTCCGAACGCGAGGCCGAGCAGCCCAAACACCAGCTTCTCTGCGCGCGAGCTATTGCCGGGTCGGTAGTAGTCGATGCTGAGTCCAGCGAGATTGACGAGAGTGACGAGCCGCAGCCGGCGCATGATTCGCAGAGTTGGCCCCTCGCCCAAGACTCCCGCCTGGTAGAAGGCGGCGCGGCTCATCGAGCCGCAATAGATCGCCGCGGCCAGCCACCAGAAGCACCGAATCAAGGTGACTGTGGAGCCCTTTCCTTGCGGGATACGTGATACGTGATACGGGGTACGGGATACGGGATACGGTGATCAGGTGGCGTGCTGCTCTGCGGTCGTTACCTGATCACCATTAGAACGGCCCCGCTGGCAACCGTGTCGCCGGGTTGGACTCGGAGGTCGACGATCTCGCCATCGATGGGGGACTTGATCTCGTTCTCCATCTTCATTGCCTCGAGGACGCAGATCGCCTCACCGGCTTCGACCTCGGTGCCGGCCGCTCTGTGGACCTTGACGATGGTGCCTTGCATCGGTGCCGTGATGACGCCGGCTGAATCTCCGGAAGACTCCTGGCGTTCCAATTTCGGGGCGCGGCGCCGTGGCGCGGCCCGCTGTCCGGCACTCTGCGGTGCTGTCATGACGGGGGCCCAGTAGCGGACCACGAAGCGGCGCCCGCCTACCTCAACGGTCATGGAGCGCTCTTCGGTCTCTTCGTCTTCGGGTATCGCTGGAGTCGTGCCCTTGGTGAGGGCCGAGAAGTCGAGCTCATCTGTGATGAATGTGGTCCAGTACTTGCCGGACTTGAACTCGTCGGTGTCGAGAATCAGCAACTGGGCACCGATTGTCGTTTCGACGCCTGAGATCTTGAAGGATTCGAGCGCCCGATGGCCCCGCGCGATTGCTTCTTCCCGGTCACGGCCCCAGACCACGAGTTTGGCAATCATGTTGTCGTAGTACTGGCTGATAGCCGATCCGGCGAGCACCCCGCTGTCGACGCGGATGCCAAGGCCGGCGGGTTCCTGATACTCGATGATATCGCCGGGGTTGGGAAGGAAGCCGGCAGCCGGATCCTCAGCATTCACTCGGAATTCGATGGCGTGGCCGGTCGCAGGCGGATTAGCGGCAAAAGAGAGCTTCTCGCCCGCAGCTACCCGCAGTTGCTCCTTCACCAAATCGATTCCCGTCACCATCTCGGTGATCGTGTGCTCGACCTGGATGCGAGTGTTCATCTCCAGGAAGAAGAAGGCGCCATCGGAGTCGAGGAGGAATTCGACCGTACCGGCGTTGACATAATTGGCGGCGCGGGCAACGGCCAGCGCTGCTTCGCCGAGCCCGGCGCGTTGTGTCTCCGAGAAGTGAGTCGCCGGAGTCTCCTCGATGAGTTTCTGGTGGCGTCGCTGAATCGAACAGTCACGCTCGCCGAGAAAGGCGGCATTGCCGTGGGTGTCCAGGATGATCTGCGCCTCGATGTGGCGGGGTTTGCTGAGGTATCGCTCTATGTAGACCTCGGGGCTGGCGAACCAGGCGTCGGCTTCTCGCTGGGCGCTCTCAAACGCTGACTCGAGTTCGTTCTCCTCCCATACGACCTTGAGGCCTTTGCCGCCGCCGCCGTGGGCGGCCTTGATCGCCAGGGGATAGCCGTGTTCCTTGGCAAACGCGGTCACTACTTCGATCGACTGCAGCGGTTCTACCGTCCCCGGAACGCTGAGGACTCCGGCGGCATCGGCGGCCTTGCGTGAGGCAATCTTGTCGCCCATCATCGCGATGGCTGCGGGCGGGGGGCCGACCCATATCAGACCGGCGTCGATGACCCGCTGGGCAAAATCGGCGTTCTCCGCGAGGAATCCGTAGCCGGGATGGACTGCATCGACGTGTGATTCGCGGGCGATCTCGAGCACCCGATCGATGTTGAGGTATGACTCTGCCGCCGGCGCCCCACCGACGTTCCACGCTTCGTCGGCGCGCGCAACGTGCACCGCATCCCGATCGAGCTCGGAATAGATGGCAACGGTGCGCAGACCGAGTTCGCGCGCCGCCCGGATGACGCGGACAGCGATTTCTCCCCGATTGGCAACTAGAACTGAATCCACCACAGCATCCTAGGTGGAGTTAGTCGGCGCCGAGCGGGCATCACAGCGGAATGTTCCCGTGCTTGCGGGGCGCCATCGCCTCACGCTTGGTGCGCAACATGTCGAGGGACCGGATCAGGCGCCACCGCGTCTCGCGCGGCTCGATGATGTCATCCACAAGTCCCCGTTCTGCCGCCAGATACGGATGATTGAACCGCTCTTCATACTCGCCGATGAGCTGTTGCCGCTTGGCTTCTGGCTCATCTGCTGCCGCGATTTCTCGACGGTGGATGACGTTGACGGCTCCTTGGGCGCCCATCACCGCGATTTCTGCGGTCGGCCACGCATAGACCGCGTCGGCCCGCAGCGCTCGCGAGTTCATCACGACGTAAGCGCCGCCGTAGGCCTTGCGGGTAATCACCGTCAGTTTGGGAACCGTTGCCTCGGCATACGCGTAGAGCAGTTTGGCTCCGTGGCGGATGATGCCGTTGTGCTCCTGGTCGACGCCGGGCAGGAACCCTGGAACGTCGACGAAGGTGATGACCGGAATGTTGAATGCATCACAGAAGCGAATGAACCTGGCTGCCTTGACCGAGGCGTCGATATTCAGCGTGCCCGCAAGCACCGCCGGCTCATTGCCAACAATGCCGACCGAGTAGCCATCGAGTCGGGCGAGACCAACCACAATGTTGCCGGCGAAGTGTTCATGAACCTGATAGAACTCCCCGTCATCGACGACCATCTCGACGAGATCCACCATGCTGTATGGCTGGTTCGTTGAGTCGGGAATGACCTCCGTGAGGTCCTCGTCCATCCTGTCGGCGCGATCAGTCGGCGTGAAGTAGGGCGGCACCTCCATATTGTTCGAAGGCAGGAACGACAGCAGGTACCGAACCTCCTCGAGAGCAGCTCGACCGCTCGGTGAAACGAAGTGAGTTACTCCGGAACGTGATCCGTGTATCGAGGCGCCGCCGAGGTCCTCAAAAGTGACTTCCTCGCCGGTGACTGCCTTGATGACATCTGGACCTGTAATGAAGAGGTGGGAAGTGTCGGCCACCTGGTAGACAAAGTCTGTGATCGCAGGCGAGTACACAGCGCCGCCGGCGCATGGGCCCATGATCACCGAGATCTGGGGGATGACCCCCGAGGCGCGTACGTTGCGTTCGAAGATTCGGCCGTAACCGTCGAGGGCAACAATTCCTTCTTGGATTCTGGCTCCGCCGCTGTCTTTGATACCGATCAGAGGCGAGCCGGTATCCATGGCGAGGTCCATGACCTTACAAATCTTGTCGGCGACTACTTCGCCGAGCGAGCCACCGAACTGCGTGAAGTCCTCGGCGAACACAAAGACGTGGCGGCCGTCGATCGTGCCGTGCCCGGTCACGACTGCGTCGCCGGCGGGCCGTCGTTCTTCGATGCCGAATCCCGTGGCTTGATGACGAGCGAGTATGTCGAATTCCTGGAAACTGCCTTTGTCGAGCAGCAGTTTGATTCGCTCACGCGCCGTCAGTTTGCCCAGATCATGCTGGCGGTCGACGGCACGTTGATTAGAAGGCGCCAGCGCCTCGTCACGCACTCGTCGGAGCTTTGCGATCTTTTCGTCTGTACTCAACTCGTCCCCTCGACGTCTGGCTCGAAGCGTATTTCCTCGAGTAAGTGATTCGGCATCGTTCTCGAGAATTAGGCTCGATAGGTCGACCCTTACACATCTTTGACTCACGGAGCATCCAGATGGCTACACCATACGTCACTCGAATAGAGGACCGAGTCCACTCGACCCAGGATTATGCCCGAATCGAATTCGAGACGTCGCAGAAACAGCGGCCGGTGCTCGTGATCGCGCACGCCCAGGACGCGGGCCGCGGCCGCAGGGACAACCCTTGGTGGAATTGCCCTCGTTCGATGTTGGCATCGCTCGCCGTCACCAGTCCGCCGGTTGAGCATGTGACGCTGGTGCCGCTCATGGCGGGTCTGGCTGCGCATCACGCCGCGGAATCCCAGTTGGGTGTGGAGACGTCTCTGAAGTGGCCCAATGATGTCCTGATCGGTGCTGCCAAGGTCGGCGGCATCCTGTCAGAACGCAGGGACGACACGCTGGTCGTGGGCTGTGGTCTCAATCTGTGGTGGCCGGACGCACCCGACGGAGCAGCTGGTTTGGTCGAACATGATCCTGGCCAATCAGCCGCTGTCGACCTTGCCCACGACTGGGTCGCTCGCATTCTCAAAGCACTCAACGGTCTCCCCGACAGCTTCGACAAGGCTACTTACGTCGAGGCTTGTACAACCATCGGTCGCCATATCACCTGGACTCCCAACGGCGAGGGTCGGGCGGTCGGAATCAGCGCCGACGGCGCCCTCGTGGTTGACACGGAGTCCGGCCAGCGGACTATTCGCTCCGGCGAGGTCAGCCACGTCCGGCCCGCTACGATTCCCCCGGCGACTCCGGACAAAGAGTGACAACGAGGTGACCAGTTGAGCGTATTGAAGGGCGAGGGCACCTACCCCATCCTCTTCCGGACGAGCAGCATTCCCGTCCGAACCCTGACGCACACTGCCTACGTCGCTCGCCCCGACCTCGCGGGGGAGTGGCCGACGGTGATGATCCTCGGTGGCGCCAAGGGTCTCTCTTCACCCGTGCGAGACCTGTGCCGACGCTTGGCTCGTCACGGCCTGGCGGCTGTCGCCCCCGATCTGTACGGAGGCGCGGCAGTTCCGGTGGATCGCGATGAAGCGTCGCACGCCTTTGACGCGTTAGACCCTGTCTGCTTGGGTCGAGTAGCGGGGGATGTTGGTCGCTACCTGGCGGCGGGTGCCCATCCCTGGGATACCGACGAAGCCGGCTTTGGCGTCGTTGGCATTCAAGAGGGGGCCGCGGCCGGAGTCGCCGTGGCTCTCGACTTTGGTTCACCGCTTGTGATGATGGCACCCAACCTCCGCGAATCCTCTCCCGGTGTCGATGCCGAGCTCAATCCGCTGCCGGAACCACTAGGTGTCCTGGATCGCCTTGGAGAGGTCACCGGGCCGCTACTGGGGATGATCGGGCGAGAGGACGAGTTGTCGCCCATCGCCGTTGTCATGGAAGCACGTGACATTGCCCCCCATGCACAGTGGGTTATCTACGACGGGCTCGGCCATGACTTTCTCGACGACAATGAGGCCGGATTCGACCGGCCGGCTTTCGCCGACGTCGTGGCGCGCACCGTCGAGTTCCTCATCAAGAGCCTCTAGTGACCGGAGCGTCGCTCCTTAATGCGACGTTGTACCGCCCGAGACTCGCGTCGCGCCTTGAGGGAGCGAGCTGCTTCGGTAGAGCGCCAACGGGCAGCTAGAGATACCCGGCTCGCGTGGTTGGCCGTTCCCGTGCCGTTCGAGGAGCGGGTGAGGCCCATACGAATCCGGTGCCATAGACCCGGCCCCGGGACCTTCGGGCGACCACTGCTGAAGGCATGACGAACCCGCTGCCGCAGCGGCAGCGACACTGCGCTTCCCTCCACACCAGGCGTTGTCACCGCGCCGGCCGCAGATGCAGTCTCGGATCGCCTGGCGGCTAGGAAGAACCAGCCGGCGAGGCCGACGAAGGTGAGCGCCACAATCCACCACAGCCAACTGAGGCCGCCCGAGCTTCCTCCGGCGGGTGGCAGGGCGACGGCGATCGTTGTCGTCGGAGCCAATGTCACCGCGGGCACCAGCGACGTCGTGCTCGACGAAGTCGTAGCCGGGGCCGCGGTCGTAGTGGTAGAGGTTGTGGTCGATGTGCTCGTAGTAGACGTGTCGTCATCAGGGATGGTCGTGGTGGTGGTGCTGGTGGTTGTCGTCGGCGGCTGGGTCGTTGTTGGGGGTCGAGTTGTGGTTGTCGGCGGTCGAGTTGTCGTCGTGGTAGTCGTCGGCGGAACAGTCGTGGTTGTTGTGGTTGTGGTTGTGGTGGTGGTCGTCGTCGTGGTCGTGGTAGTGGTAGTGGTAGCAATAGAAACGGCAACAACACACTGGTCGACCGGTTGCGGGGTGCCGTTGCGTTCCGAAATGGTCAGACTCCCGCCGTTGACGCCGTCAGATTCGGCTGTGACCAGGAACGTAAAATCCCAATCTCCAGTCCCTGCGTTGTTGCCCTCGGAACCCCAGGCCGCGGTGAAGTCGGTGTTGGCTCCCTTGATTAGCTGCATGAACACGACTTCGTCGGATGTCAGTCTCACGACACCCGATGCGGTAGCTCCCTGTTCAACGACAATCGAAGCAGGGCAGCTGTTTATCGCGGCAGTCACCGGCGAGGTGGCGCCGAGTAGGCCGACGCTCAGGGCGAACGCGCTGAGCGCTACGGCGAATGCTACCGGTGGGCGCATGAGTCTCTTGTTGGATGTGGACATGACTACTTCGGGTTGAGATTGTCAACTCAGATCACTGAGGAGGAGCGTCCCCGTGTGGAGAATAGACCCAAAACTGGCTAATCGGAACCCGAGCGGGTCAGAGCGCCTCTGGATCAATATCGGTCGTTTTTGACTGCGCTGGAAGGAAACCTTGACGAATCCGATTCCTCACGCCGGGTCCCCGAACCTTCGGCCGTGTCAGATTCGCCGCCCATAACGCCGCGGCACTCAAGCGCAGCCGGTTCCAGAGTCTGCGGCGCGGCACTTTCGGCCGGGTGCGGAGAAGGGAGACGCGAACCCGTTGCCATAGGGGCATCAGCGGAATGGAGATGCCCGCTGAGCTTGAACTGGCGGCCATTGCCTGCGATCTCTTGAGCGCTGCCGTCGTCCAAAGGGCGATGCCTCCCAGTGCGGCGACAATGCTGAACCAGATTCGGCCGGCGCTACTCGGATCACCGGTATGCGCCGCGGCGGCCGATGTCTGGGAGCCACTGTCCGCCGTCGCCGGAGGTCTCCCAGCTAAATCGGCGTCAAACGGAATGGTGGATTCTGTCCATACGGAGGGAGCCAGAGTCTTCCGTTCGCTCTCGCTGGTGCCCAGTGCGTCTCGACGACGTCGCTCCTCGCCCGGCGTCGCGGTGGTCGATGGCGCCGGCTGTTGAGTCCTAGATCGAGGAACGGCAGTTGTCGTCGCCGGGACTGTTGTGGTTGCAGCTGGAGGAGCCGTGGTCGGGGGTGCTGCCGTCGTGGTCGTACTTGGCGGCTGAGTGGTGGTCGTCGGGACCGTTGTAGTGGTAACCGGGGGCGCCGTTGTTGTGGTTGTTGGCGCCACAGTTGTGGTTGTAGGTGGGGTCGTCGTGGTTGTCGTGGTTGTCGTGGTTGTCGTGGTTGTCGTGGTGGTGGTTGTCGTCGTCGTAGTACTGGTTGTCGTCGTGTCAATCGTGACCACCACGGTGCAGGAGTCGAGGACACCCGCATCGCTAACCTCAGAAACGACGAAGCGCCCTCCACCGATGCCGTCTGGCGCGGCCTCCACGATGACACGAAAGTGCCAGTGCCCGGTGCCGAGGTTGGAGGTCGTACCGTCGGGTTTCACTGTGAATCCTGACCCGTCCTTCTTGATTGTCACTTCGACTCGTCGGTCTGAGTCCAGATGCACCTGCGCCGACTTGGTTTGGCCTTGGGCAACCCGGATGGACTGTGGACAGCGGTCGATCTCTGCCCGCGCCGGTGTCACGGTGCCCAACAGAATCACGGCCATCGCGAACACGCTGAGCGCTGCGCCGACCGCTAACGGTGGGCGAATCGATCCTCGTTCGATTGGTGACATCGTCTCAGGGGTCCTGGTCGAAGTAGCTCGGAAGTGGATGCCGAGCCTAATGGTTGGACCGCCAGAGGTGTCGGGCGAACTGCCGACGGTCAACTATCTTGCCGTGGTGGCTGAGACCGTCAATCAGGGACCTCGTCCCCTATTCCTCCGACACAAGTCGCGTGAGGCTGCGGTATTTGCCGGTGCCGTGGCGCTGTTTGTCGACGCCGTGTTTTATGTCACATGGGCCGGAGATCAGCTGAGTGGCGGTCCGTTGGCCTTCTGGAGTGCTCTCAAGGTACTCATAATCGTGTCGGGGGTTGGTTGGTTGGCCTGGAGGACACAGGCATGGTCCTTCGGCATCATTGCAATCATCTTCGCTCTGATCGGACTCGAGGACTCTATTGGGGTCACCGCTCCGCTGGGGCTTTGGTTGATTCAAGAGAGTGGCATTCGGCGGGGTCCGCAAGGCGCCAACACGCAGCTGCTGCGTCGCGGGGTTGTGATGGTTGCTCTGCTTGGCCCGACGTTGTACCTCGCAACGCGAGCGCCCCAGTGGCTGCGGCGTGCTGTGTGGGTCCTGATTGGCTTCTTGGGGGCAATCTTTGTGGCCGCGGTCCTCGGTGATGTAGTCGCGGATCGCAGCGGAACCAACCTCGATGAACTGCTCGAAGAGCCGCTCCTGTCGTTATGTGCCGCGTTTGTAGTCGGTCTCGTTGTCGAATGGGCGCGACGCTTCGGGCTCAGCCCCACCACACGCTGACGCCGGCGAGGATGCCGATGATCATCACGATCGTGAGCGGCGCGCCAAGTCGGGAGTAGTCGGTGTATCGATAGCCGCCGGGCCCGTAGACCATTACGTTCGTTTGGTAGCCGATCGGCGTCAGGAAGGATGCGGATGCAGCCACCGCGATCGCGACAGCGACTCCCACTAGATCCAGCTCAGTGGCAACGACGGCTCTCGTTGCAATCGGGAACACGAGGACGGCGGCGGCTGTGTTCGAGACGGCCTCCGTCAGCAAGATTGTGGCGAGCACGATCGCGAGGAGCACGCCGATGTCTCCGAACGACCCGAAGCTCGACACGAGACCGGAGGCGAGTTGCTCCGCGAGGCCCGACTCAGTCAACGCGGCCGCCACTCCGAACCCGGCTGCGATGAGCAGCACAACATCGAGGTCGATGGCACGCCTGGCTTCGCCCGGGGTGAGGATCCGCAGGCCGAGTACGGCCAGAACACCTACGAGTGAGGCCTTGATGATGGGCAGCAGCGAAGTGGCGGCCAGTAGGACGACGGTAATGATGATGATGGCAACAGGAGTGCGAAGGTGACGCGCCGGAGCGGCTGCCCCGGCAAGCGGCGACACCAATAGGAAGTCTCGCCGATCCCGCCAGCGGTCGCGGAAACCCCGATCTGACAGGAGAACCAGCGTGTCGCCGACACGAATCGGGACCTCGCCGAGCTTGGCATCGATGCGATGGCCCGCCCTATGGACTGCAACCACCGCCGCCTGGTAGTTGCTGCGGAACCGAGACTGCTTCAGGGTACGGCCCACCAGGGGAGAGGAAGCACCTACGACGGCCTCGAAGAACGATGACTGGGACAGGTCGAATCCATGGAATTGCTCCTGTTCGAGAGACTCGAGACCCGGGATCGAGTGGAGGTCCACAACATCGTCGGCTTTACCGGCAAAGCGCAGCGCGTCTGCACCATGGAGTCGGAAGTCCGGCCCCACCGGCGCAGTCGACTCACCTTCGCGCACCACCTGTACCAGGAATACGCCGGCGAGTTGCCGAAGTCCGGCCGCATCGACGGTTACCCCGTCGAGTGGTCCACCGGTGGTGATCACCATGTCGACAACAAACTCGCGGGCCGACTCCGTGAGGTCTTCTCGGGTCGAGCGCCTCTCTTTGAGGAGCCGAGGCGACAGGACAATGAGGATCACGATGCCGACCAAGGCAATCGGCAGCCCAACCTTGGTGATTTCGAAGAAGCTCAGTTCGTCGCCTGTTTCGATAGCCAATAGTCCGGACACAACCAGGTTGGTCGATGTGCCGATCAGCGTCACGATGCCCCCGAGAATCGAAGCGAACGAAATGGGCATCAGGTATCGGGATACGGGCCGGCCATGTCGTGCCGCCCAGGCTTCGACCTCCGGGACCAAGACGGCGACGATAGGGGTGTTGTTCATGACCGACGATGCTCCAGCCACGGGGGGAAGCAGGTTGGCGAGGCCGTGTCGCACCGACGCCCCTGTGCCAAGAGTCGCCGTGACCAGTGGTTGCATCAGCCCTGCCTTGGAAGCAGCTCCTGCAAGGATGTAGAGCGCGGCGATGGTGAGCGGCGCCGGGTTGGAGAAGCCCGAGAATGCCTGCGAAGTATCGATGACACCCGCAAGCAGCAACACAATGGCTGCTCCCAGCATCGCGACCACCGGAGGTGCCAGCTCCCGGATCATCAATCCGATCGCCACTAGAACCATGAGCAGCGTGAGCCACGCCTCCCAGCTCAAAGGTTGGTCCTGATCCGGGTCCGATGCATCCCGTATCGTGGCACGCAGCGGCCCGATTCGGGGTGATTTGGTTGGTGATCAGGACAGTTTTCGGCTAGCGTCGTTCTCAGCGAGCAGATGGACATTCGTGTCAGAGCACGAATGAATATGGGGGTGTCGCTGTAGGAGACTGCAATATGGCACCAACCGAAACGGAAGTCCGCCGCCTGAGAACCCGTCGTGTGGAATGGCACGATCACGATGGGCAGGCCGTGATACTTGACTCCAAGTCGTCGACAATTGCTCTCAATCCCACGGCAGCGATGCTGTGGCGCCGCCTCGTTGAAGGGGTGGATCGTCACGGTTTGGTACAGGCGCTCGTCGCCGAATTCGCCATCGATGAGTTCACGGCAATTCGTGATGTCGAGACCTTCCTCGAAGGCCTGGCCCAGCGTGGCCTGGTGGCCGAAGCCGTATAGAGCCGATTTTGAGACCAGCCGATTTTGAGACCATTAGCCCTGCTGGTTCGCCAGGGCTAATTCGTCGAGCAGCGTCTGCACTCCAGCTTCGAGTTTTGCGAACTCCCGAGGCCGGCTGAATTCCACCGCTGGTCTGGCCGCCGCCGCCAGAAACGCATTCGGACTGATCGCCAGACCCGTAACCGATCGTGCCGGGGCGATGTAGTGGGCAGCCGCGGCCCCAGGGCGCGGCGTCACCGTGAGTTCCTCTGACCACGAGGGGACGATCCAGCCGCCGAGTGGCACAGATGCTGGAGCCGGACCAAGGTCTACTCGCCATCTCTCTCGAGCACCAGCGACGCCAAGGGCTCGGGTGCCGCCGAACCAGTCGGCTGCCCCTTTGCGAAGATCGAGTGTGCGGGGTCCCGAGAAGGCCTCGCCGTCGGCCACGACGAGCAAATCGTCCGCCAGGACAATGCCACCGAGGGCAGAGACGGCCGCCAACAGGGTGCTCTTGCCGGCTTCACGTTCTCCGATTACGCCCCACGCGCGGCCGGCAACCACGATGCCGCCGGCATGGAAGGCGGCTCGTCCCAGCCAATGACTGTGGACCGCGGCCACCGGGGCCAGGTAGGGATGCGCCAACTCGTCGTCGGTCAACGCAACTTGGGTGGTGATGGTCGCGGTGAGTTCAGCGCGATCGAGCTCCAGTCCACCTCCATCGAGAAGCGGTACGGTGGCCTTGTCCTTGTCAACGTGGTTGGGAACCGCGATCGGCCCGACAACCCGTGTGATGACGATCTCAGGAGCGTCGGCGGCCACCGCCGTCAGCAAACTGGAGCGAGGGGCGTCCCCGCCGAGGCGCAGGCCGTAGGCCCCGTCAGGCATTGGTCATCAGGTGCTAGCTATCGTCGGCCGACCCGTCGTCGGTCGACTCATCGTCGTCCAAGGTGGCCGGTTGACCGAGAACATCGCGCATCGAGCCTTCGTTGCGCGAGATGTCGAGGCGAAGCGGGGCGAGATTGTAGACGTAGCCGACAGTTGGGGTACCGATTAGGTCGAGCCGATCCTGGAGCTCCTCGAGAGCCGTCGCCGAACCATTGTGTCGGGTAACCACGAGGACCTTGTCGACCATGCCCGCCAACGTTGACGCGTAGGCGACCGTCAACAGCGGAGGCGCATCCACGAGGATGAGGTCATAGAAGTCCTGTATCTGATCGAGGAATTCCCGTGTGGCCGGGTTGCGGAAGAACTCCGGAGCACTGCTGGTCTGCCAGCCACGCGCCAGCAGGTGCAGGCCCGACGTACCGCTGCCCTCAATCGGCATCACAGCCTCGGAAAGCGCCGTCCCCGACTCAACAACCTCCGTGATTCCCGCTTTGGGGTGTGTCTCCGTGAGCATTTCCGTCGCCATCTGGCTGCCGAAGTCGGCGTCGATGAGCAAAACCCTCTTGCCCTCGCGAGCTGCGGCCAGTGCAGTATTGGCTGCGACAACCGACTTGCCGTCGGCCACACCAGCGGAAGTGACGACAACCAACTTGCCCTGGGTGATGACGGTTCCCATCGGCGCAGCGCGTGACAGGTCCAGAGCTGCTGCTGCGAATCGGAACGACTCCGCGGCCGCCGAACGCGGGTGTGATCGCACCGGAATTGAAGTTCGGATACCTTCTTGGCGGAAATTCGGCACTTCTGCGATGAGCGGAGCTGCCAAGACGAGTTCGGGCTGACCGCGATCAGTGATGGACCGTCGCCGTAGCGCCAGCATGTATGCCAGTCCGGATCCGACCAGTAGACCGAGGAAGAGACCGGCTGCCACGAGCTGGAGGATGTCGGTCGCTTGCCGGGTGGCGAACGTGGCGACCGTGCGGCTGCCAATGCCGGCACCCAAGAGTTGGGCGTCGACGCGGAAACGATCGCGCTCTTCTGACAAATCGTCGACGCGGATGATCGCACGGCGTTGCCGCTCGAGAAGTGGAGAGATCGCTGACGAGGTACCTTCGATCCGATTCACCTGTTCGACCAAGACGAGTTGCGTCGAGATGTCGTCAAGCTGGAGCAGCAGCTCATCGCGGGCTTCGCCCGTGGCGGTCTCGAGTTCCTCGATGAGGGTGAACATCCGGGGCAACGCCTCGTCGTACTGGGCCCTGAGCTCAGCTAGGACCGGATCGGCGATGTTCTGGGCATCTTCGATCTCCACAGCGATATCGACGAGTTCCTGTTGGAGCTCAGCCAGAATCCCGTTGAGGACCTCGATGGCCTTGGTGAAAGAACTCCCCGCGTCGGCGAGGACCAGGCCCTGATACGCGCCGATCATCGAGTTGGCGCCGTCAACCGCGGCGCTCTCGGTTTCAGCAATGACCCGCACTGTGATGCGAGCCCCGAATTCGAAGATGCGCACTCGATCGAGCAGTTCCACACCGGTCTTGTAGGGGAAATTGGGATCACTCTCGAGGGCAAGCCGGACAGCTTCCTCGGCGACGTCGCCGGATCGCATGAATTCGACTTGGTCGGCCAGGTAGTCAGCGCGGCGGACCGTTGAAGACTCAAAGATGATTGACGACAGCGGATCCTCCGCGATGACAGACGCTTCAGCGCTGAACTCCTCGGTGGCGGTGGCGTCTGCGTAGAAGTAAGCGCCGGCGGTGGCCACGATGGCGATCAACAGCACAAGCCAGCGGTAGCGCCACACAGCTCGCAACAGTGTCGGTTCGAGGATGATGTCGTCGTTCAAGTCTTGCCTTGGATGAGTTTGGGTTCGTCGGACGCGGTCGCCGACCGCAGGCGCGGGGCGGAAGATATCACGTTCCGCCGGATGAGCGTTATTGGGCGCCCCTTGTGTAATCGAAACTCTCAGGGCGACAGTTGAGCGAAATGCTGACCGATAAGCTCATCACCAATAGGAAGCGGAGATCCAGACAGTGGCGCGCCCTCACCCATCTCTATACGACATCGCGGCCGGGAGAGCGGTGCGGCCGGTCGCGGAATCCGAGGCATTTGTCGAGTCGGCGGTCGAACACCGAATGGCGGGTCTGGCATTGTGGGCTGCAGCACAAAGTGACTTTGGGCTCGACGCCGTAGGCAAGCAGGTGCTGG
>JAAELU010000397.1 GCA_024226255.1 bacterium
AGCCCGACCGCTTGACGACGACGCTCAACCTCAGACCCGAACTCCAACACCAACCTCCCAAATCGCTGGGAGGATTCTCCAATGTGTTACCGATGTGGTGAGGGAAATGTGTTACCGATGTGGTGAGGGCTCCCCGATACCAGTTACCAGTTGCCAGTTACCAGTTACCAGTTACCAGTTACCAGTTACCAGATGATCAGCAGATCGGGTTGGGGAAGGTGAAGGGAAAACTACGTAATACGTAATACGAGACCAAAGGGATTCGCAACTAATTCCCAACTCTCTCACGAGCCCGTCCTCTGTGACTAGTCCCCCAGACCCAGCATTCCCGATTCTCCCGTCCTTCAACCTGACTTAACCCACGGTTATCCGAGGTCCCCTGATAGTGGCTCAAAAGTCAACCGGGGAAACAAAACATGAGTCACAAAGCTCTGATCTGGATTGATCAGAACGAATGTATGGGTGCTGGAACGTGCGAGCAGATCGCCCCCAAGATGTTCCGCTCGATGGGAGATGGACTGTGGGCGGTCATCGAGAGTCCTGAGTACTTTGAGCAGCCTGTCATCTTCGACGGAGGCAACGGACCCGGCCACGGACCGCTCGGCTCCCAGGGCATGGCGAGGGTCCCCACGGAACTCATGGATCTCGCCCTCGAAGTAATCGATGAATGCCCCGGCGAATGCGTCTACGTGGAAACGGCCGTTTGATGGCGCCCACCGCCAAGACCCCGCGCCCCAAGGGCTCCCGGATGGGCATGACCGTGGCGCTGAGTGTCGTGCTGGTTCCAGCCGCCGCCATCGCAGCCGTTGCCCTCGCCCGTCCGGCCGCGCCGGCTGAAGCGGTCGAGACGAGCCCAACCACCATGCTCGAGGCCCCGGGCGACACCCAGGTCGCGGCAGCCTCGATTGTCATTGAGCCGGTCTCCTCGACCGAAGAGGACCTAATCGCGGCATGCACCGAGGACGGACTTGTGCTGGTTGAAGCCGAGGCGTCCGGCAAAATCACCGACCTGCAGTCCGCCGCACTAGACGCCCTCCGTCAACTGTGTGCCGACGCCGGCTTTGAGATTCCGGGTCCACCGGCACCGCCACCGGTCATCAAGACGGTAACTGTTGTCGCAGGTGGCGGCGGCACGCCCTCCACGACCGCACCGGGAGGGGGCGACGACGACGATGGTGATGACGACGATGATGATGACGACGATGACGACGAGCGGAGCGGCAGTGAATCCGCATATGCCGAAGCGCTAGCCGACGCCCAGGCCGCCATCGCGGCCGCCCGTGCCGCCGACGGCAACGACGATGACCTCCAGGAGGCTTTCGAGAAGCTCGACGAAGCCAAGCGCAAGGCCGCCCAACACAACTACCGCGAAGCCACCGAAAAGGCCCGCGAGGCGGAGCGCAAGGCGAAGAAGGCGATGCGTGGCGACGATGACTAGTCG
Organism: bacterium; assembly: GCA_024226255.1. Classification (GTDB taxonomy): domain Bacteria; phylum Actinomycetota; class Acidimicrobiia; order Spongiisociales; family UBA5794; genus JAHEJX01. Next base: position 1,442 of record JAAELU010000397.1, read on the forward strand.
TGGCTGGCTTCCCGTCGCAACGGGCGCCATCACGTTCTTGCTGGCACTCTGGGTCGCGCTCACTTTTGTGACTCCGGAACCCGAACCCGCCTCGGCCGCCCAAGCGGCCGAGGCGGTTCCGGTCCGCTCGGTCTCGACGACCACAACGGCGCCGACTCCCGTCGTGATCACGACTCCGCCGCCCGAAATCGACGGCGTTTCCGAGTCCATCGCGCGCGTCCTGTCTACTCACGGCTTCGCCTCAGAGATGAGCACGGAAGACGTGGCCGGCCAGCTTCCACCCACAGTCCTGAGGACACTGATCGCCAACGGTGCCGTCCTCAGCATCGCTACGGAAGAGGACAGCGGATGATCAAGCGGCTCTTCCCCAACCGGTGGGCGCGAATAACCGCATGGACCGGCGCCGCTGTTGCCTGGTCGGTGTCCGTGATGGCCGCCGCCTCCCAGCCTGAGGCACCAGCAGTAGCCGAGAACACGCCTCCACCAGAAACCACCACGTCTACAACGAGTACGACGGTCCGGGTGACGATGCCCACCCTTCCCGAATCCGGCCTCGTTGTTCTCCGGTTCACGGCAGTGGAACCTCCCCCACCACAGGTCATCACAAATACGGTCACGGTCCGCGGCAGCAGCGGAGGCGGCGGTGGGTCGGCGCCGAAGCCGCCCACCACGACGATTCCGAGCAAGGGATCATGATCCGGAGCTCCTTTCCCGCAATGGGGACCGAAGTCGTGGTGGTGTCGGCCACACCGGATGGACTCGAGGCGACCCGTCGGCTCTTTGCCGACATCGAAGCGCGATGCAGCCGGTTCACTTCCTCCAGCGAACTGTCCTGGGTCAACGGGCAGCCGGCGGGCACAGTCGAGGTTTCTCCGCAGCTGTCGGCTCTGTTCACTACGGCCGACGAGCTGCGCGAATCCACCGACGGTCTGGTTGACCCGGCAGTCGGTAGCAACGTCATTGCGTGGGGCTACGACAGGACCTTCTCCTCCGTCACCGATCAGGCGTGTAGGCCCTCTACGGAGCCGACCGCACACTGGTCGCTTACGACCCAAGGGGTGAGCCGTCCAGAGGGAGTCAGGTTCGACCTCGGTGGCATCGCTAAGGGCTGGGCCTGCGATCAAGCCGTCGAATCCGGCATGGCGCTCATCGTTGGCGCCGGCGGTGATATGCGATCTGCCATCCCCGACGCAGTCGCCGAGATCATCGACCCTTGGGATGGCACCGCGGCCCTGGTCGCCGTCGGTACTGGATCCCTCGCCACCAGCTCAGTCACCCGGCGCAGCTGGCGGGTCGCCGGCCGCAAAGCGCACCACATCATCGATCCCCGAACGGGGCAGCCTGCCGCCTCGCCCATCCTGTCCGCATCGGTCGTTGCCGCTCGCGCGGTCGACGCTGAGGCAGGCGCCAAGGCAGTGCTGCTCCACGGCGAGTCCGGATTGGAATGGGCTGATCGCCAGCCCTGGCTTCATGGCGCCGTTGCCATCTGGGATTCCGGAGCGGTTTACGCGACGGGATCACTGGAGATGGCGGCATGAGCCTCGAGTGGTTGCTCATCCGGGGGTCCGGACTCGTCGCGTTCGGGTTGTTGGCTCTAGCCACCATCTGGGGCTTACTCATCAGCACCAAGATCCTCGGCCGAGCCGTCAAAGCCAAAGGTGTCACATGGTTTCACGAGTCACTCGGCATCGGGGCACTCCTGGCGACTGGCATCCATATGGTGGCTCTCAGCGTCCATGACTACATCGACTTCACTTGGGCAGACATACTCGTTCCGGGCCACGCCGCGTGGCGACCGATCGGCGTCGCCCTAGGTGTAGTCGGGTTCTACGTCCTAGCGCTCGTCACCCTCAGCTTCTATTTCAAGTCATTGATCGGCCAGGCGGCGTGGAAAGCGATCCACGGTGCTTCGTTCGGACTCTTCGTGGCAACGCTCACTCACGGCCTTCTCGCCGGGACCGACACTGCCCACCCCGCGGTCGTTGCCCTCTACACAGCAAGCGCGGTAGCCACCTTCCTGCTGCTGTTCATTCGGATCTCTCAAGGCCGCTCCGCAGCCAAGACGCCGCCAACACGGGCTCGAACCGCTCGGCCGGAACGGGCTCGGCACGTAGACGCGCACTCCGAAGCGACGAAGCCAACGTCAGTCGCCGCCGACAAGTAGCGGCCTTCGGAGGTACGAGGAGCGATACGCGTGTCTCCTCCCCCGTTGCACGCCGCTTTGGGCGGGCAACATCTGGGGGAGGTGGGCTGCCCTGCGGGCAGCTTGGGAGGGGGAAGCTGAGTCACGATAACACCGCAACACGGGTCGGCGGACACCTCACCGCCGCGACGAACGCAGCTCTCGGGCGCCTCGCGCCGCGACGCAACGTTCGCTTTGTCGACTACCTCCGCAGCCCCCCACCCCCTCGCAAGCTCGGGTACTCCCCCCAACTGTGACCCGCCCA
>JAAELU010000398.1 GCA_024226255.1 bacterium
AGTGACCTCCTCAGTCGCCCGGCCGGCGGCCAGTTCCTCAACCGCCAGTTCGGAGATGATCCTGAGTTGGATCCCGGTCACCGCCGGGCAGGCGTCATCGGCCGTGTTGATCTCGGCTACACGATCTCGCAGCTGGCGGTTGCCGAGCCATATCGCCCACTTCGGAAAGTGTCCCATATCCTCACGATGCGTGCGGGGTTGCGAACACGGACGGTTGTGGCTGTCATGGTCTGGTGAGCGCCGGGGAGGTTTCGCCGAGGTCGGGCCACACCGAATTGCTGTTCACGCTGGCGGCTCGCCTCGAGATCGGATCGGGCAAACAACGACCGGCTCTGGATCCTTCTGGTTATTGGAGCAGTTCTTTGCCGCTTCAGACGTTCGAATCAGGCCATATGCCGCCCCTGCCTTCATCTGTTGGAGGCTATGCAGTATTCGTGATCCGCGAGGACCGCCATCACGTCCCGTGAGATGGCGAGTTACCGAAGCCTGTCAGCGGCAACGACTATGGCCAACGCAACTAGGGGCCTGAGTAGTAATGGGTCAGAAAACCGGGATAAGCTCGCCACGCAGGGTGGCAACGACCGAGCCTCGGGGGCCATCCTCGACGTACCGGTCTGTGTGGTTCCGGCATCGGCGCGTTATCGCGCGTAGCGGGTGATCTGCGACTACCGCCGGAGCTGCTCGAGTGTCTTGAGGAGCTCGAAACCCGGGTATCCCGTTCGGTCTGGGTATCGCGGTCGGCGGTAGCCGTTCCAGTAGCTGATCGTTCACTGCTTCGTGAGTTCAACGAACTCGGGGTTCTCAGTGATGAGCTCCGGTTTGGGATCTAATCTACGCCGAGGGGAGGGTGAACCAGAAGACGGATCCCCCGTTGTCCGTGTTGTCGACACCGACAGTTCCGTGAAGCCGGCCGACGACACGGTCGACGATGGCAAGGCCAAGGCCGTGGCCATCGGTGCCGGTCGTGGCGATGCGTTCGTACTCGCGGAAGATCCGGGTCCGATCGTCAGGGGCAACACCGCGACCGTTGTCTGTGACCTCAAATCGAACCATGCCGTCGGATGTCGCCAGGGCGGCCAAGCCGATTGCGGGAGGTGAGCCCCCGTACTTGATGGCGTTACTGATGAGGTTGACCCACACCTGCACGAGCCACGCACCGTGGCCTTGCACTGACGGAAACGGCCCCGTGCGCGTCACTGTTGCCTCGGTTTTGATGATGACCTGACTCAATGCCTTGAGCGCGGTGTCGACTGCGGCTTCCGTGTCGATCGGTATCAACTCCGGCGATTCGTGCCGGATACCGTGGAGGAGAAGAAGACCGTCGATGATCTCCACAGCGCGATCCCCGGCTTGCACAATCGACCGGGCAGAATCCCTGGTTTGGTCGATCGCCAAAAGGTGTGGATCGTCGCCCAAGGTGTCCGCCAGTCCGATGATTGCCGCGAGCGGGTTCTTGAGATCATGAGCAACTGCACGGGCGAACGCATCGAGATCGGCGTTGCGGGCGTTGAGTTCGAGGTTGAGCGCCACGAGTTCATCGCGTTGGTTGACGATCAGATGACGCATTCGGATCTGCCGATCGGCGATCCAAGCACTGATAGGGGCCGAGCAGATCAGAGCGATGAGCATCCC
>JAAELU010000399.1 GCA_024226255.1 bacterium
CGTATCCCAAGATCTGGGGCCTCCATCGTCCCGACACCAACATCGATCATCGCCGCGTGCCGAACCTGCGGGTCTTCTTCGCGAGGAATGGAGTGGAGCTGGCCGGCTCCGATGATGCAGCGGACTATCGCCCCGGCGACCTGGTCACCTGGATGCTGCCCGGCAACCTGCCGCACATCGGCATCGTCTCGAATCGCTCATCCGCGGACGACCTTCGGCCCTTGATCGTGCACAACATCGGAGCCGGTCCGGCTCTGGATGACACCCTGTTTCGATACCCGATCACGGGGCACTATCGATACACCGGCGAGAGCGATTAACGGAGCGATGGTCGCCATCCATGCCCTAGTCACGGGCGCTCTGGTCAACAAGGGCGTGGCCCTTGGCCGCCTAGAGCGCGATGAAGATGCCGTGACAGCCTCGATCATGATAGCTGGGCGGCGAGGAGTCCCGCGAAGGAGATGGCAACGCCGTGTACACCCGCGGCAGGAAGCGCCCACGGCCTGGACGGAATTGCGGTCGCATGGTACAATATAAATGTCCCGATGGAGACATGGGATGCGAGAAGGGGTTTTGTAATGTTTATCCCTCCGACGCCAGCTAAGTCGCATCCATGGTAATGGAGAACTCTGAAGAGCAAAGACGAAACTTGCACAAGAGGAGTAGCTGAAATGGGAGATGCTAAGATTGTCGCAATCCTGGCCTCGGTTCTATTGATAACCATGCCGGCGTTCGCCCAAGCCACTCAACATGTCGTGCTCGGTTGGGAGACCGATCTTCAGAGCGCGGTATCCGCCGCCCTTGACGGTGACACCCTGGCTCTCATCGGCGTGTTTTCGGGTATCGGGAACAGAAGTGTCGACC
>JAAELU010000400.1 GCA_024226255.1 bacterium
GCACGGCAGGAGACGTGAACGGCGATGGCTACAGCGACGTCATCGCCGGTGCGTTTTACTGCGACAACGGTCAGACGGACGAGGGATGTGCTTTTGTCTATCACGGCTCGGCCACGGGACTGAACACAACCCACAACTGGATGTCCGAGAGTGATCAAGTCGAGGCCTACTTTGGCTATTCGGCAGAAACGGCCGGAGACGTGAATGGCGATGGCTACAGCGACGTCATCGTCGGAGCGTATGGCCAGGAGAACGGGGGGCAGGCTTACGCCTACTATGGTTCAGCTTCTGGCCTGAGTACGATGGTGGACTGGACGGCCGAGAGCGATCAGGAAAACGCCGCGTTCGGTCGCACGCTAAGTACAGCCGGGGACGTGAATGGGGATGGTTATGCTGATGTGATCATTGGGGCACTAAACTATGACACTAGCCAAGATGACGAGGGAAAGGTTTTTATCTATCACGGTAGCCCCACTGGTCTCACTGCTGGCCCGGCAGACTGGACAGCAGAGAGCGATCAAGTCGGAGCCCGCTTCGGCTCCTCGGTAAGCACGGCCGGAGACGTGAACGGCGATGGCTATGCCGACGTCATTGTCGGGTCCCACCTCTACGACAGCGGCGAGACCGACGAGGGCGCGGCCTTTGTCTACTATGGCGCAGCGGACAGTTTGAGTGCCGACGCCGACTGGACAGCCGAGAGCGACCAGACCGGCGCTCGCTTTGGTATCTCGGTGAACACGGCAGGGGACGTGAACGGGGATGGCTATGCCGACGTCATTGTCGGGGCGGACTATTATGACAACGGTCAGACCGACGAAGGTCGCACTTTTGTCTATCACGGCTCGGCGACGGGCTTGAGTACGACGGCGGCCTGGACGGCCGAGAGTAACCGGGCCAACGCTCACTTTGGGTACTCGGTAGGTACGGCGGGCGATGTCAACGATGATGGTTACGCTGACGTCATTGTTGGAGCACAACACTATAGCAATGGTCAGTTAAATGAGGGACAAGCCTACGTTTATCATGGCTCGGCGGCAGGCTTGAGTGCGACGGCAGCCTGGGTGGCCGAGGGCAACCAGATCGGTGCTTGCTTTGGTCGCCTGGTAGGCACGGCGGGAGACGTGAACGGAGATGGCTATGCCGACGTCATCGTCGGAGCATACGGGTACGGCAACGGTCAGGTGGGCGAGGGCCGAGCCTACGTTTACCACGGCTCGGCGACAGGTCTGAACGCGAACGCGGACTGGACGGCTGAGGGCGATCAGTCCTATGCTCGTTTTGGTGTCTCGGTGGGCACGGCGGGGGACGTGAACGGGGATGGCTATGCCGACGTCATTGTCGGGGCGGACTATTATGAGAACGGTCAGACCGACGAAGGCCGCGCTTTGGTCTATCACGGCTCGGCGACGGGCTTGAGCACGACGGCGGACTGGATGGCCGAGAGCGACCAGGCCAGCGCTCACTTTGGTTTCTCGGTAGGCACGGCAGGGGACGTGAACGGGGATGGCTACGCCGACGTCATCATCGCGGCGGACGATTATGACAACGGTGAGACCGATGAAGGTCGCGCTTTTGTCTATCATGGCTCGGCGACGGGCTTGAGTACGACGGCTGCCTGGACAGCCGAGAGTGACCAGGCCGACGCTAGCTTTGGGCGCTTGGTGAGCACGGCGGGGGACGTGAACGGGGACGGCTATGCCGACGTCATTGTCGGAGCGTATTTGTACGACAATGGACAAACGGACGAGGGGGCAGCCTACGTCTATTATGGTTCGGCTGGAACCTTGGGCACAGCGGCGGCCTGGATAGTCGAAGGCAACCAGGCTCAAGCTCGCTTTGGCGCATCGGTAGGTACGGCAGGGGATGTCAACGGCGATGGCTATGCCGACGTCATCATCGGGTCCCACCTCTACGACAGCGGCGAGACCGACGAGGGCGCGGCCTTCCTCTACTATGGTGCAGCGGACAGTTTGAGCACCGACGCCGACTGGGCAGTTGAGGGCGACCAGACTGGCGCTCGCTTTGGTATCTCGGTGAACACGGCAGGGGACGTGAACGGGGATGGTTTCAGTGACGTCATTGTCGGGGCGGATTATTATGACAACGGTCAGACCGACGAAGGTCGGGCCTACGTGTACCTCGGTTCAGACTCAGGACCAGGTATGACACCAGCCTGGACGTCTGAGAGCGATCAAGCTGGGGCTCAATTTGGTATCTCGGTGGGGACAGCAGGAGACGTGAATGGAGATGGCTACGCCGACGTCATCATCGGGGCATACAAGTATGATAACGGCGAGACGGATGAGGGACGGGTCTACGTCTACCACGGCTCGGCAACGGGCTTGAGTGCGACTCCTGTTTGGACAGTCGAGAGTGACCAGGCCGACGCCAGACTGGGCTATTGGACAGGTACGGCTGGGGACGTGAATGGGGATGGCTACGCCGATGTCATTGTCGGGGCGTACTTGTATGACGGTGGACAAACAGACGAAGGGCGAGCCTGGGTCTATATGGGCTCGGCGACAGGTCTGGAGGCGACAGCGGATTGGACGGGTGAGAGTGACTGGCCCGACGCCAGGTTCGGCTTCCGTGTAGGTACGGCCGGAGATGTGAACGGGGACGGCTATGCCGATGTCATCGTCGGAGCGGCTTATTACGGCAACGGCGAGACGAACGAGGGCCGGGTCTACGTCTATCACGGATCAGCTACAGGCCTCGATACAACCGCCAACTGGACGGCAGAGAGCAACCAAGCCGGTGCCTACTTGGGTCATGTAAGCACAGCGGGGGACGTGAACGGGGACGGCTATGCCGACGTCATCGTTGGGGCAGAAGGCTATGATAATGGTGAGATAAATGAAGGACGCGCATACGTTTATCATGGCTCTGCGCAAGGTCTAAATGACGTGGCGGATTGGACAGTCGAGGGTGACCAGGTCGATGCCCATTTGGGCATCTCTGTGAGCACAGCAGGGGACGTGAACGGGGATGGTTATGCTGATGTCATCGTTGGAGCAAGCTGGTATAGCAATGGACAGACGGAGGAGGGACGGGTCTACATTTACCACGGCTCGGCAAATGGCTTGAGCACGACGGCAGCCTGGACGGCGCAGAGTGACCAGGCCGGTGCCCACTTTGGCTACCCGGTAAGCACAGCCGGAGACGTGAACGGCGATGGCTACAGCGACGTCATCATCGGGGCGCGCTACTACGACAACGGCGAGAC
>JAAELU010000401.1 GCA_024226255.1 bacterium
CAGCCAGTTCATCGACGCGTTCGACGAGGTATTCCGAACCGAGGGCTTCAAGATCCTCAAGACACCGGTTCGCACACCAGTAGCGAATACGTTCGCCGAACGCTGGATCGGGACCCTGCAACGCGAGCTTCTCGACCGCACCATCATCTGGAACCGCCGGCAGGTCGAAGGGCTCGTGACCGACTTCATCGCCCACCACAACCAGCACAGGCCCCACCGATCCCTCGACCAGCAACCGCCACAACCCGACGCCGCCGACCAGACAACCGACAGGACGAAACCGACCCTTCGAGTCGTCCGAAACACCCGATGCGACGGCCCCATCAACGAATACAGAACAGCCGCCTGACCTGCGACGACGAAGTTTCGGGCACCTACACGCTGAACAGCCGAAGGATCGCAGTTCAGACCTGATAGGTCCTCGCTCCAGCTCTACGCTGCCGGACGGCTGACCGAGATACCGAGTCTCGACGCTACAAAGGCGACCAGCCAAGTTCACAGTACGTTGACCTGTGCGCTTCCTCCGTTGGATATGTCGCCGGCCAGCTCGACGTACCGGCACAATACGTTGGCGAGCCGCATCTGTTCGACTGTTCGGCACTGCACGGCCAGCAGCGCCGGGCTTCCTGCTACGACGCACAGTGCTTTGGCCCTCGATACGGCCACGTTCAGGCGGTTGCGGGAGTAGAGGAACTCCATTCCGCGGGGCACGTCTTCGGCGCTTGATGCGGTGAGTGACACCAGCACCACGGGCGCTTCTTGGCCTTGGAACTTGTCGACTGTGCCCACTCGTGCGCCGACAGGAAGACGTTCAGCAAGCAAGTGGACCTGAGCGTTGTAGGGGGCGACCACGAGAATATCGTCGATGCCAAGCGAAGTTCGGCGTTCCTGGTTGTCGATCCATCCCCTGCCCACGAGAGCCTCGAATAGCTGTGCCAGCGCTTCGCCTTCTTCGGCAGAGGAGGTGCGATTCGCTTCATGGTCGACTCCGAGCCAGCGTAAGCCGGCTCCGCCGACGAGGGGCCCGTCGTCGATCCGCTGGACTGCGCAGTGCGTCTGGCTTTCGAGGCGCCCCTCGTAGACCTGTTCGGATATGAATCCGCAGATGCCCGGGTGCATCCGCCAGCTCCGGTCGAGGAAGAGGCCGAGATGTTCCGGAGTCGTTGCCTCACCTGCGAGCACATGGTCCAGCCCGGACACGCCGGCGCCGGCGGGATGCGTACCTTTTGACGGTTGGGCGAGTTGGCGGGGATCTCCCACGAGAATCACGTTCGCTGCTGCTGGAGCCACCGCCAGCACGTTGGCGAGCGACAGTTGGCCGGCCTCATCAATCACGAGCGTCTCGACTGCCTCGGTCATGGTGTCCCTGGCAAACAGCCAAGCCGTACCGGCAATGACGTCCACGTTGCCGGCCGCGATACCGGCCTCGACATCGCTGTTGCTCTTGGTTACGTGGACGGCTGGGTGATCGACGCCTTCGTCACCGGTGGAGACCTTCTGGATGGCACGCAATTGGAGGCCCTGTGCTGCGGTCTCTTCGGCCACACGTTCGAGCAGGTTGGTGATCACGGCATGGCTGTTGGCGGTGATTCCCACCGTGCGGCCGTTCGCCACTAGCGCAGTGATGACTTTCGCGGCGGTGAATGTCTTGCCGGAGCCGGGAGGACCCTGGATTGGAAGATACGAACGATCGAGGCTCAGCCCGAGGCGAACTGCGGCATCGACCGCCGGTTCGTCGCTCCGCCGCAGAGGATCGCCTTGTCGAATCCCGGTGACCTTGGGCGGCCGGCCGGCGAGTAGCTGCCGGGCGGCCTCGGCTGGGCCGGCTCCATCGATACCGTGATCGAGCAAGGCTAGGGCCACTCGCCGCAACGAGGACCGCTGCTCGGGTGTCGGGATTGGTCCCGCCGGTATCAACGCCGCCGGATGGGGAGCTGTGGAGTTGGCACCCCGGCGGAGCTGAAGAGTGCCAGCTGCGTGGTCGATTCCTACTAGCGTGCCCGGGCCCGGGTGCTTCTCTCCGGTTTGGTATTTCTCCCGCTCGGTCGCCGGGTCGAGTATCTGGGCACCAACGCGGAGCTTGTGCTCCTGGTCGGGGTCGAACTTGTAGCGCCAGATGAGGGATCTCTTGTCCGGTATCGGGTCACCGAGCAACGTCAAACCGCTGATCGCCTCCGTGTCTGCCAGCAGATCAGCTTCGTCGCAGCTCAGTATCCGGTCGAAGAAGCGCCACCACTCAGGCTTGTCCTCGCGCCGATGCCAGCGAAGAAGATGAGCCATCAGCCAGTCAGCACGGATCTGTTCGTCATCGGTCTCCGTCGGTGGGTCGGCGCGGCCCTGGAGCAGTCGCTCGGCAAGAAGATCCTCTTCGGTCTGAGAATCACTCGAGGTTTCAGCTCCGTCATCCGGTGCTCGGCTCGCGGGACGGTCGACGTCGTGCCCCGCGGCAATCAACTCTTCGCGACGATCCTCGAGCCAGTCGCGAAGGCGCCAGGTCGACTCGACGTCATCGCGGTTGTACGCCTCGATGTCGTCGAGGATCTCTTGGTCTCCTGTCTGCAGCCAGCGTTCGTACTCGACGATGCTGGAACCGGCGTCGGTGATCTCGCCGCTACGGGCCTCCATATACAGCGGCTCGAGCTTCTTCAACGAATATGACGGTGATCCAATCACCAGGCCCTGCCGCACGACGCGGAACAAGTCCACAAACACGCCACCCCGAAGTAGGTCGTCGAGTTCAGCCTCCCGGGAGCCGTAGCGACCCATCAGCTTCCCGAGCGCGCTCGTCTCGTAGGGCGCGTAGTGGTAGACGTGCATCTTGGGAAAGAGCCGCCGCCGCTCGACGATCAGATCGATCAGCTTCTCGAAGGCGCCTCGCTCCTCAGCTTCGGTGTGAGCCCACAGTGCCTCAAACCCGAAGCCGTCGCCCTCGGCCCACCCGATGCCGTGGAGATACTCGATCCCGTGGTCCCCGACGTAGGGGTCGCCTTCGATGTCATAGAACAGGTCGCCGGCATCAGGCTCGGGCAGGATCGTCAACCCTCGGTCAGCCTCGATAGGGAAGATCAGCTCCACCGGCGGTGGAGCGCCCGCACCCCTCCCGATTTGAAGGCGAGCTTGCTGCCGCAGCCTGGAGAGTGTCGCTGAACTGATACCGGGTACGACCAAGGCGTCACCGCTGGCCGCCAAAGCTCTCAGCGTCCCGATGCCGGCGGCTTCCAGCTTCCTGGCCTGCTCTCGGGTGAGGTTCGCCACCCGACAGAGGTGGTCGTCGCCCTCGCGGCGTTGCTCGCACACCTCTGTCCAACGGCATACAGCGCAGTGCTCGACTGGCAACGGATAGGTCGCCTGCTCCTCTGCGACCGCTGTAAGGAAACGGGAGCGAGCCGCCCGGTAGTAGGCGGCGACATCGGCCAACCGGACCGACTCGCGGTGCTGGCCGCCCAGCACGACATGAATCCCCTCTGGAGCGAGCCCTTGGATCCTCTCCACCTGCTCCGCATAGTGGCAGAGCTGCAGAATCGCCGACGGCTTCACATGACGAGCAAGCTTGGTGTCCTCGGGCTCGTAGCTATGACAGCCGAGCGAACTCGGCGCGCTGACCTTGCGGAGAAAGTCCGCGTGACCACGCCAAAACACATCGGCACTCTCGTCAAGGAACGTTGCCTGGAACACGACGTCAGCGCCAGCCCTCATTTCGCTGACGGTGTCAGCCTCGCGTTGCCGGAGTCCCACAAGCCGATCGATGTCGGTGGCTGGCTCCGCGATCTCTGCAACATTCAGGCCGGCGGCCGACAACGAAATCAGATAGGCCGCCTCGTGTTCAAGGCCGCGGCGTCGAACAACATCGAGTTCAGGGTCACCACGGTTGGGCTTCCGCCTCTCGCCATCCAGGGCTTCGAGGTCGAGTACCGAAAGGTGACCGCATGCCAAGTACCCCACCAGATCAGTGGGGCTCACAATCAGCTTTCCGTCTACACGATCCATGTCGGCTACTTGAGCTTGTGCAGGGTGAGGCGGGCCGGGTCGATGACATCAGAAGCTTGCCTTGCCACCTGTTCGTGATGGGTGAAGAGGAGTATCTGGCTCTCGTCTGCGAGTTGGTCGAGCAGGCCGAGGCCAGCCTTGGTGCGCTCGTCATCGAAGTGGACGAAGAGGTCGTCGAGGATGATCGGCAGGGGGCCGCGTCGCGCCATAAATTGTTCGAGTGCCGCCAGCCGTAGGGCTAGGTACAGCTGATCCCTTGTGCCAGTGCTGAGCGCACTGATTTCGAGGAGCTTGTTGTCGGCGTTGCGGGCCAGTAGGAACGGGTTCCCTTTGTCATCAGTGTCAGTGTCAAGCCCGATGTAGCGGTCGAGGGTCAGGCCACGGAACAATCCGCTGGCTCGTTCCAGGAGAGGTCCTTGGTGCTCGTCGCGGTAGGCGTTGACGTGCTCTTCGAGGAGTCGGCGGGCGAGCAGCGTTTGGACATAGTCGTCGGCGTAATCGAGGACCGATGCGAGGGACTGTTGGGCCTGGGTCATCAGATCGGCCGCCTCTCCCGACGAGTCGATGAGCGAGCGCTGGTTCGTCAGCTCTCCGACCTTTGTTTGCTTCTCCTTAATCTGCTCGTCGAACACCTCTAGCTCAAGGTCGAGTTGCTGTACCTCTGGCTCGATCTCGACGTCGACCAGTTCGGCTGCCTCAGCCTCGATCTGGTTCAGTGGCTTGCCAGCTACCTCTCGGAGGTCGTGCTCCACCTGGGTGATCTGATCGAGCAAGCCGGCGTGCTCTTCGCTTCGGGTAATCGCCTCCGACAGTTCAGACTCGTCGGCGGCGGCGGCTGCCTGGACCATCTCTTTGATGAGGTTCTCGGCTTCGTCTACGCGGAGGTCCGCCGCCTCCTTGATCTTCTCGTGGTTCTCTCGTTCCTCGGTGATGGCCTTGCTCTTCGTCGCAATGTCCTGAGCCTCCTTCACCCGTCGGCTCAACATTTTCACGGCCGCCCCGGGATCGGCCTCCGCCAGATCGTCGTCGCCATCGAGTGCCGCGAGGACCGCCGTGACTCCGTCAGTGAATTCGGCGCTGCGTCGCTTGATGCCGAAGATACGTCGTTGTAGGTCCTCGTGCGCGGCCCCCTTTTCGGAGATGTCGCGCAGGGCGTCGAGGACAGAGTTCGCCTCGCCGGTCGAAGCGGTTGCCTTCAGACCAAGCACCGTCACCGCGTTTGACCATTCTTCCTGCCAGCCGGTCGTGGCCTTTTCCGCACGCTCGTGGATCTCGGCACGTTTCTTGAGAAGGGTCTCCGCCTCGGCGCACGCACTCGTAGCATTGGCGTGCACCTGCTGTTCCTTCGCCGCATCGGCTGCGATCTGCTCCGCGTGATCGAGAAGGCCGAACAATGACAGCCCCTCGGGCGGGGGCTCACCGGCCGATGTGAGCGAAGCGATCAGATCTGAGCGGTGGCGGGTGATAGTCGCTTCAAGCTCGACGATCTCGGCTTCGAGCGTTCGGCATTCTTCGGACCGCTGGGCGCTCGCCTTGTAGCCGTCGTGCCAGATCTCCATGTCTGTTGGCGACTGCTGAGTGATCCCAAATGGCTCCCACAACTGGGCCCATGCTGCGTCCGCTTCTCCAGCGGCGGCGCACTCCCTTTCCAAGTCCTCCTTTCGCTTCTCAAGATCGTCGGCCAGAGCTTCGAGTCTCAGTTCGAACGACGCCCGCTGTTCGACAGCGCTGGCTTCTCGGCGTAGGCGGTCTGCCACGTCGTCGGCGCCCTCGACGGCCGCCTCGTAGGCGTCCTGGAGGGGCCTCCCATCGGCCCATGCCGACACACCGTCAACGTCGTTGGATTCGCCCAGCCAGGTTCCGCGAATGAGACGCCATCCTTCGTCGCGATTGGACCGGGACGCCGACAGATCGTCGGTGGTCAGGGGCTCTTCGCTGCGCAGCAGCTGAGCCAATTCTTCATCGGCCTCATCCTGCTGTGATTCCAGCCCTTCGATCTGTTCTTCAAGTCGGGTGATGGTCCCGGCCCGTGTCTCGAATTCGTCCCGGACTCGTCGGATGGCCTCGAGCGTCGGTACGGCGATGACATCGACAGCACGGGTGTCAACCCCACTCAGCCCCAAGGCGGCCAGTTGGCTGGCCACCTTGCGGTCGATCGCTTCGAGATTCCGGATGGTGTCGGTCCGGGTGGCTTCGAGATCACCGGCTTTGCGGATCCGGGCGATGACCTCGACGAGGGCCACCACATCGGTCAGGTCGTCGAGCCCCCCGAGTTCTTCGCTCAGGGTCTCCAAGGAGTTCTTCGTCTCCTCGACTTCGTCAACGGCGTGTTTTAAATCGTTGTCCAGCTCTGAACGGCTCGCTGCCAACTGCCTGATCTGCTGCTCCTGGTTGACCTTCAGACCCGAGCGCCCTTCGTCAGTGAGTGGACCTCCTTCGGGCAGTCGTGTTCGGAGCTGGCCAAGTTCCCGTTCAAGGGTGCTTGCTCTCGCCTGGAGGCCCGGAAGGTCCTCTTCATTCTGGTCATAGCCACCAGTCTCGCGAGTGAGTTTCTCGACAATCTCCTGCTGTTCGAGGAGCTTGGTGTCGATCGCAAGCTCGTCGAGTTTCTCGTCGAGCCGCTCGATCGCCGACTTGGTCGCCCGCTGAGCAGATTCCCCCTCTTTGCGTTGATTCTGAGCTTCTTCGAGGCGTGATCGGACGTCGCTGCCGACAAGCGGACCCTGTGCTTCCAGCTCCGACTTCCCACTGAGGTAGTCAAGTCGATTCGCCAGGAGCGGCCGGGTAGCCCGGACTCGATGGAGCACCGTTCTCCGGCCAGACAGCTCCCTCCGTCTAGCCGCCACTTGATCGTGGTCTTCCTGAGCCGTGGCCAACTCCTTGTCGAGACCCATGACGCTAGACGCGCTCATCGAGATACTCCTGGCCTCTGTGGAGACCTCTTTGAACTCCCGGATAGCCGCGTTGAGCCGGGGCTTAGATGCGGCGCTCTTGAAGAGTTCGCCAGCCCGATTGTCGAGCTTTCTCAACACGGCGGTGAGATCGGTGGTGCCTCGGCTGGCGCTGAAGAGGGCTCGCCCCACCTCACCGTCACTGTCGAGGAGGGCCTCCCCACCGGCCGCGATCTCCTCATGGCCGACGGTGAACAGGCTGGCGTAGACCTCCTCGTTGACATCGTGGAGCAGTTTGGCCAGCAATCCTTCGTCCAGAGTGTTGCCGTTGGGGTCCCGCAGAGTGTCGGACCTTTTCTTGACCCTGACGATCTCGAGCAACTCGCCGCGTTCGTCAGCGATCTCGGCGCCGAGGCACAGATCACGCATCTCGTGGACGAAGTCGTACGCGGTACGAACCGGGATCCCGAACAAGAGCTGGCGGATGGCAGCCATGCTCACCGTCTTGCCCGCTTCGTTAGCGCCCACAATGAGGTGGGTACCCGGGGCCGACAGATCGAAGGTCGTGTCAGTGAACGGGCCGAACCTCGTGAGATCAAGCCGGTTGATCCTCATGCCCGCTCCTCCGCCAGCAGGGCCACAACCATCTCGAGGCTGGCGTCGAGACACTCGGCGAGGTGTTCCGCAGTGCCTATCTGGCCGGTGCTGATGGGAGCATCGTCACCGGTGCGGGCATCGGCGCCAATCTTCTTGCGGATGTCGACGAACAAGGGCTCGTAGACAGCCAACATCTCGGCGTCGGACCGGAGGTCGTCAATCCGTTGGGCCAAGACACCGATGACATCGTCTTCGCGCGCCTTGGCCAGATCGAGCGGGCGAGAGGTCTCGACCTTGACCTTCTCGACCCACGATCGACCCGTCTGGATGGCGAGGGAGCGCACATCGGCCTCGAAGCCGTGGGGGTCCTTCCAGAGCTCGTCGTGCGCGGGCGAAGCACCGCTGACGACTACGCGAATCGCTGCGAGGCGACGCCCGGGCTCGCTGGTGATCGAACTGAAGCGGTCGGCGATGGCGGATCGGATGTCATCGGCGCTTGCCAGATCTCCGGCGTCCACCTCACATCGATGCCACCGGACATCGTCGAGCTCCAAGTGTTGAACCTCCACGATCTCCCCGGACGCGACCGTTAGGATTGAGGCGCCCTTCGCCCCCGTCTCGATCGACTTCCGGCCTTGGAGATTCCCGGGGAACACGATCCACGGATCAGTGTGAACCTCCTCGCGCCGGTGAACGTGACCGAGGGCCCAGTAGTCATAGCCCTTACTCCGCAGCACCTCGACCGAACAGGGCGCATAGCTGCTGTGACCGACTCGCCCATCGAGACTCGTGTGCAGCAGGCCGATGGTGAACAGCCCGGAGTCCGACTCGGGAAACCCTTGAGCGAGATCGGCGGTGACCGCCCGCTGGGCATACCCCTGGCCGACCACGGCTATCTCGAGATCGTCGAACACCTTCGTTTCGGGCCGCGATTCGGACAGCTGGGTTACGTTCGGAGGCAAGTGGAGATTGCGGCTGATTTCGCTGGCCGCATCGTGATTACCCGCCACGCTGACCACCGGAATCTCGGCATCCCGGAGTCGACCTAGCTGCTCGTTCCAAAACAGGCCCGTGCTGTAGTCGCGCCAGTCGCCATCGAAAATGTCGCCGGCTACGAGGACCAACCTGACGTCGTGGTCGATCGCCGCCTGAACGAGATTCTCCGTGGCCCGACGAGTGGCACCCCGTATCTCATCGACGGGCGCGCCCTCGTAGGCGGTCAAGCCACCGAGTGGGCTATCGACGTGGAGGTCCGCTGCGTGGAGAATCTTCATCACGCCTCCATTGCACAACCGCTTTTCACCGCTACACCTCCATCTCCGTCATGCGGGATCCAAATGAATCGTAGGCTCCGGGCGTTGCATCCGAAGGACCGACGGCCGTTCCCCGGCCCTATCGTCACGATGAGTCACACGAAAGCGCAGCCCCTTGGGGTTCAGTCGCTGTACAGGCGCAGTCCTCACATCCAGTGTCCCCGCCGCCAGCACGAAGATCGCCCCGACCACACCCTCGTCACCCAACCTTGCGAGCCGATGACATAGAGCCGGACTCAATGAGCGCAAGAACATGAGACTCAGACGAGAGCGCGCGCCGCGGCGACTAGATCGATGAGAACTCCTGTCGGGTCCGACGGACACGCTTCCGCTGCCAGGGCGAAAGTAGCAGCGTTCTTGCCCTTCACTCCTCGACCCTCGTCGACGATCTTGTCCACCGCGTGTGCCGCCCGGAAAGTCGCGCGTGGGTGCTGACCAGGCCCGATGGCCGCCATCCTGGTTCGCTGTGCTTCTCATCCTCTACCGCTTCCTGGCATCGCTCGCACG
>JAAELU010000402.1 GCA_024226255.1 bacterium
GGGCCAATCCTCGACCGACAGTTTGGCAAGGGCTTCAACGGGTTCATCGACATCTTGGAACCGGTGGCACAGGCTCGGTCCGCCACCTGACGAGGACAGCCACCACCGCCCAGATCGAAGCCTCTTTGTGACGCTCCTATGTCTGTCAAGTGGTGTTTTCGAGTTGTTTGAAGAGTTGGCGGGCGATGTAGCGCTTGAGGCAGCGTCGGATCTCGCGGTCGGTTTTTCCTTCGCTTCTTCTGCGGTCGGCGTAGGCGCGGGTTGCGGGGTCGGTGCGGAGTCTGGCGAGTGCGATGACGTGGAGGGCCCGGTTGAGTTGGCGGTCGCCGGATCGGTTGAGGCGGTGTTTGGTGGTCAGGCCTGATGATGCTGGGATTGGTGCGGTGCCGCTGAGGCTGGCGAAGGCTGCTTCGTTTCGACAGCGTCCTTGATGCGACCAGGCGCACAACACGTTGGCGGCAACGATTGGTCCCACGCCGCGTTTCTCGAGGAGGTCGGGTCGCCAATCGCGCACGATGGTCATGATCTGGCGTTCGTGGGTAGCGGCTTCGTTTTGGAGATGTTGGGAGCGCTGCGCGACGGCGCGTAGTGCTTGTGCGGTCACGCGACTCTCCAGATCCCAACTCGTGTTGATCCGTAGTTTGCTCGCAGAGGTCACGATCGCATGAGTGGTCATGCCGGTGAAGCGTTGGCGAAGGTGTTCGGGGGCGGACACGATCAGCGATTGGAGCTGACGTTGGGCATCACCGGTTGCTTGGACGGCCATGGCGCGCACCGTGATCAGCACTGACAGCGCTGCTCGTTGTCCACGATTGCGTGGCTGGGCGAGGTGTTTGCGGGCGAGTGCTTCGCGAGCAGCGCGGACGGCGTCGAGCGGATCGGACTTGGCGCCTTGTCGACGGGCGGGCCGGTTCGGCCGGTCGAGTTCGATGACGACTTCGCCAAGCTCGATCAGATGCCGGGCGAGGCCGGTGCCATATCCGCCGGTTCCTTCGATCGCCCACACCCGAAGTGGCGAGTGACGGTCAGCCATCGCAACCAACTCGAGGTAGCCGTCGTGATTGGCAGGAAGGGTGTCATTCTCGACCTCGGCACCCGTTGCTGCTTGGACAACAGCGGCGGTGTGGGTGTGTTTGTGGGTGTCGACGCCGATGACAAC